>JAGYOT010000497.1 GCA_018399455.1 Desulfobacterales bacterium | reverse complement strand
GCAAAAATACCGCGGCGGCGGAATAAATCGCTTTTTACGAGTTCATCAAAGCTGGGCTTGCGAAAAACTCTTGGGCACGCCTTCATAAGGCGTCCGCCTCCGTGATTTCATTGTCCGGGGATCCCGCAGGGTTTTAAGGATTTCGATGCTGTCTTTAAGTCCCTTGTAAAGCCTTGCCATGTCAATTGCCATGCCGGTCATATTCGCCACCGCCTGGATAAAATTGACATCCTCCATCTCAAAATCAGCGGGCTCCGCCGTATAGAGCCTCAACGCACCGATAACTTTCCCACCGGTAACCATGGGTACCGAGAGAATCGATGCAACCCCCTCTTTCCGGGCCGCATCCGGGTATTGAATCCGCGGGTCATCGGATACATCAGCAATCGCTACAGGGCCCTCCTTCAGAGATTCGGCAATCGAATGCATCGCACTCACCGGTCCTTTGTTAAGGTATTCTTCACTCAGCCCGTAAGATGCGGCGATCTCAAGCTCGTTGGTTTGCCGGTTGATTAGAAAAATCGTACAGCCCTTTACTCCCATCGCATGAGTGACACTCTCCGTTGTCAGGACCACCACTTCCTCGGGATCCCGGGAATGGGAAATGGAGTTGGTAATTTTAAGCAGGGTTTCATAGTTGACGACTTGTTTCTTCATCGTTTTCCTCCTTATGAAAGCAGGTTTGCCATAAAAGCAGGTTTGCCTGGTGCCGATCCCGGACCGGCTGCCCGCTTTGGTACCCCTCATGGACTCGCAAATCTTTAAGAGAACTCAAAAAAGATCGACGGCAGCAGTTATTCCGGCGTTCTGCTTAGCCTAGACTTTCCTGGCCTAATTTTGACCTTATATATTAAATATACTTTCTCGCAAACCAAGATCAACCTGCTCCCGCCATATTTCATGGCGTCAGCAGGACAAGGGCGGAGGCGTCAAAATTTTTTTGTAGTGCCCATGGATGCGTTTAACACGGGCCGCGGTTTGAAAAGGGGGACATCCCGGTTATAATTTGGAATAACCGATGAATTGTTAAAAATTTAAACAAGGGAGGAAAAACCAATGACCGAAGGGACAAAAGAGGAACGCAGACAGAAAGTGATCGAGGTTCTCAATGCGGCAAGGGAGATGGAACTGTATGCGATCAGCCAGTACATGAACCAGCACTACGGTCTTGATGACATGGACTACGGGGAGCTGGCCAAAAACATCAAATTGATTGCCATTGATGAGATGCGTCATGCAGAGATGTTTGCGGAACGAATCAAGGAACTTGGGGGCGAGCCACTTGCCGATTTCGGGGACAAGGTCGAGAAGGATCAGAAAGTTGATCAGATATTTCCTTATGATACAAAACTGGAAGACGATACCGTGGACAAGTACAACCAGTTCCTGCTGACATGCCGGGAGAACGGGGACAGCACGACGGTCAAACTGTTTGAACAGATCATTGATGAGGAGCAGGATCATCTGAGCTATTTTGAAAACGTCGCCGGCCATATCAAAGACCTCGGCAACGTCTACCTGGCGCGTATCGCCGGGACATCGGCCAGCACCGGCGGTTTTACCAAATCGTTTGTTAATCCCCAGGGCGATGGGGAATAATAGCGCACCACAAAACTTCAGGTTCCCGGCACACCCGCCTGCCGCCTGGAGTCTGGAAGGCGCTGGTATCTGAGCCAGCGATCGGGGCAGGATATTGCGCAGCCCGGTGAGACCCGATCTGTCCGATCAGTTATCAAAAATATTGAGCACCAGCCTTCTTTCTCTGATATTTTCAAGTGCGGCGCGAATCAATTGATCCCTGAAAACGCCGTAGTGAACTTGTCCGTCCAGGGTACGAATCGATAACGTCCCCGAGTTTTTCTCCTTTTCTCCCACCGTGATAATCAGGGGAATTTTTGCGAGCTGCGCCTCCCGAATTTTTTTGTTGAGGCTCTCCGTCCGCCGGTCCACCTTGGCACGCATACCCGCATCTGTAAACGCTTCATTCACGCCCCCGGCAAAAGGAACCAAAGAATCGTTGATCGGAAGGATCACGGCCTGAACCGGGGCCATCCACAAAGGGAACCGACCCGCGAAATGCTCGATCAGTATGCCCAAAAAACGCTCGATGGAGCCGTAAACCACGCGGTGGATCATTACTGGTCGGTGTTTTTCATTATCCTGGCCGATATAGGAAAGGTCAAAGCGCTCGGGAAGCGACATATCCAGCTGGATGGTACCGCACTGCCAGGTCCGCCCGATGGCATCCTTGATGTGGATATCAATTTTGGGGCCATAGAATGCCCCGTCTCCTTCATTGATTTTATAATCGATCCCGTAGCGG
>JAGYOT010000496.1 GCA_018399455.1 Desulfobacterales bacterium | reverse complement strand
TCCGCGTCAGTCGCCCCTCGGAGGTCCAGGCCGTTGTCCTTTAAGACCGGCCTGATTGCATCCATGACCTTGCTTGAAAGTCCGCCGTATTGGCCGGTAAACGCCTAAAACCGGGTGCGCAGGCTGTACTCGAATCGTTGCCTGGGGGGCATGATAAGGTAGTTTTCGATTTTTGTAAGCATGCGCTCCCTGTCTCCGGGCAGGCGGCCGTTGATCTGGAGCAGGTTCGTTGCGCTGTCCCTGAAAAGATCCACTGTTACATTGATTGCTTCGACCAGCGTCCTGATTTCACCGACCACCGTGTCGTCATCGGCCTCAACAAATTCTCCGTTTCGGCGCATAGCATCAAGGGGTGTGCCGTCAAATATTTCAATTGTACGAATGCGCACGAAGTCGGGGGCTGCTTTATTGATGATGCTTGCCGTTTCAAAAGCGTGGGATTGGGACAAGGCTGTTCCGCCGAGGCCGGCGATAATGTAGAACGAGGTGGAAAGTCCTGCCTCAGCGGCCTTGTCCGCTCCCTTAATATGGTCCTCCGGGGTTGCGCCCTTGTTCATCATCTTCAGCACATCTGCGCTTCCGCTTTCCATTCCGAAGTGAACCCTGTCTAGTTCGGCCTGTCTGAACATGGTCAGATTTTGGGCCGAGCAGTACCTGGCAGCCGTCCGGGCCCGGCCGTAAACGGTAAACCTGGAGAGACCGGGAAAGCTGGCGTGCAGATGAGCCATGACCGCAGTGATTTCTTCAGGTTTTACTGTCAGGGCATCCGCATCTCCCAGAAAACAGGTGCGCGCGCCGGATAGGCGCCGGGATAGAAGGTGCTCAACCTGGACCTTGACAAGCCGGGTCTGTAAGTGAAATAAATTAACACATTTTTGAAAAAGGCAGAATCTATTTACATTCAAACAGCCGGAAGTATGAAATATGAAAGGGTTAACCAGTTCTGTGATGCTGATCCTCCTTACTGCGATCGATTTAGGAGTTCCCTATTTGATGATCGGTCATATACCCAGTATTTGGGCTACTTATCTCTTTTGGACACTTTTGACGCTGGGGGTCATTCTGTTTGCCATCGTTTACACCAGTCAATGGGGGAGGCAGGAGTGAAGCCGGTCTTCGTATGGGGGGCCATGGTCGGCTGGACGGCGGCCGCAGTTTGGATTGCTGCAGCGGCCCGCCGGAACATGAAACCCGGGGCAAGCGAGTTTTTCATTGGCGGAAGGCGAATGCGAGGGTTTGTGTCGGGTATGACGTATGCGGCCACCACTTACAGTGCCTTTATGCTCGTGGGCCTGGTGGGTTTGACGTATCGTTCAGGAGTGGGCAGTCTGGGCTTTGAAATGACCTATCTCGTTTTTACTGTTCTCTTCTTGATCACCTTCGGCCCCCGCTTCTGGGTCGTGGGCAACTGGTACGGGCATATCACCCCCCCGGAACTCCTGGCCAACCGGTATCAGCATCAGGGGGTGGCTGTAGTAGCGGCAGTTATATCTTTTGTTATGTTAATTCCCTATGCATCCGTTCAGCTCATGGGCATGGGGTTTTTGGTTGAAGGGATAACCGGCGGGGACATCCCTTTTATGGCGGGCGTTTTTATTATGGCCGGGCTTTCCGGGTTTTCCGCCTTGTGGGCGGGAATGCGTTCGGTGGCCTGGACCGATGCTTTTCAGGCCGTGACCATGATGGTTACCTCGCTGATAGCTTTGCTTTTTACCCTTTATCATTTTTTTGGATCGCCCTTGCTGTTTACGCGCGCGGCGGCGGAAAAGACCCCCGACTTGCTGAGGTTTTCCTGGTCCCCTGCCTTGTTTATCGGACTTACGCTTCCCTGGGCCTTTTTCGCCCTGACCAACCCTCAGGTGTCTCAGCGCATGTATGTTCCGGAATCCATTAAAAGTCTGCGCCGCATGGTTGTCTATTTTGCGGTATTTGGATTTTTATACACCATTATCAGTACGCTTTTCGGGCTGGAGGCGGCGATTATTCTCCCTGGCCTGGAAAATCCGGACAAGGCCATGCCGTATCTTCTGGGAAGAGTACCGGCTCTGCTCGGTCTGATTATTTTTGTAGGCATTTTTGCCGCCGCCACTTCCACGTTAGGCTCGATTATTCTGACTTTGAGCTCCCTTTTTGCCCGGGATATCGCCAGGCCGATCTATCCCGGACTCAATGAGGACACCGAGCGCTGGCTCGGCCGGTTTGTCATTTTTTTACTCCTTATCGCCTGTATGGTCTTTGCCTGGTTTCAACCCGGCCTTATTACAGTTATCTCAAGCATGGCTTCAGGCGGTCTTCTGGTCATGGCGCCGACCATTGTGGCGGCAT
>JAGYOT010000495.1 GCA_018399455.1 Desulfobacterales bacterium | reverse complement strand
TTGTAATCATGACCCCCGATAAAACTGCCTGTTTTTACGAATTTGATATCCTGTTCTTGAAAGAATAGTTCATAGATTATTTGTCCCGGTCAAGTCAAGAAGGCTTTGCAATAATGCTGTCAGCGAGGGCGGACAATGGCATTTAGCTCATTAAACAGGGGGATTACGCCGGATCGGTGCTCAGGGGGGATGAGCAGCATGGGGATGGGGCGGTTGGCAATGAGCCGGGGATTGCCTGCCCTGGCTTGCGGCGGGTAGGGGGTGTTGGCGTCCAAATCACTGTCCAGGATCGTCAGTACATCGGAGAGATTGCCGAAACCCCCGGGTTGATCAAGGTGCTCAATAAACTGGAGAAAGACGTAATTCACGGTTATGGTAAAATCATCAACCTCCGCGTAGCCCGTTTTCCCGCAATCGCTTGTGGACAGCAGGCAGCGGCAGCCAAACGGCCGGAGATCGTATATCGGACAGGCATTATCGCTTAGCAGCGGACATGGGCCCCAGGCGGGATCAATCTGTTCATCCGGCAGTTTTTCTCCGTTGATGCAGCACCTGGCCATTTGGTTTAAGGTGATTTCCGGCTGATAGCGTTTTCGGGAAATTTGCGGTTCGACGGCACGGCGTATTTCCGCCCGCCTTTCAGGGGAAAGGGACCGAAAGATATTTGCCGCTTCAAGGCTTGTCAGCGTCACGTTGCACGTACAGCAATGGGCGCAGTACTTCCGGCAGGCAAGCGTAAGCGTCTTGGTGTACCGGCCATACAGTTCATAAATCCGGTTTAGGGCATCAATTTTTTCCTCAAGCATTATGAGCCGCTCTCAGACTTTTTGAATCGGCTATACTGGGCCATAACCTGATTGATATAGTTTTGGGTCTCAGCGTAAGGGGGAACCCCGTTAAAGCGTTCCACTGTGGCCGGACCGGCGTTGTAGGCCGCCAGCGACAGTTTAAGATTGTTTCCGAACCGGTTCAGCAGGGATTTAAAATAGCGGGCGCCGGCTATGATGTTGGCCCGGGGATTATAAGGATCATGAAGCTGGAAATCCTTGAAGTTGGCCGGCATAATCTGCATTAGGCCGATTGCCCCGGCTCTGGAGACGGCCGTCGGATTGAAGTTGGATTCCACACAGACAATGGCTTTGACCAGGGAGAATTCAAGTCCGTAGGAGCTGGCCGCAGTTCTGATGTAGCTATCAAACCGGTCGGGAGAGCCATGGACGGCAGTATCAAAACCCATTTCAGGGCTTTCATAACGGTAGCGCGCAGACGTGGGTACATTACTGTAATGGCGCACCCCGTTCTCGTCCACATAAGTATATATGTCTGCCTTTGCCGGCCAGGCAATGCATCCGATAAAGAGCATCCATACCAGCAGGCCCAGCTTTATCCGCATCATGTCAACTCCGTTAACACCTGACGGACCGTTTTGACAAGATTTTTTAGAGAAAACGGCCTGCGGATCAAGGGGGCGCCTTATTAAAAATGCCCCCTGATTTCCGGAAAACTTCAGATGACCGCCGGCCGGTCCGGGAGCTTCGGTGCCCGTTTTTACATGAATAGAAAAAATGGGCAGGCGGTTGAAAAAGGCCCGGGGCCCGGCGGGTCATCAGCTGTGGGCCAGGGTTTCGGGCGTAAAGGCCACTACCTCATCGATCTCTGCCGAATCCGTTAAGAGCATGACCAGCCGATCGATACCCAGGGCGCATCCGGCAGCCTCCGGCATTATCGCCAGGGCTTTCAGAAATTCTTGTGGAGACGGATAAACCGGCAGGCCTGCCTGCCGACGGCGTTCAGTTTCCTTTTCAAACCGGTTCCGCAGAATTGCCGGATCCTTAAGCTCTTTGCAACCGTTGCAGATTTCAAGGCCGCCGATATAGAGCTCAAAACGCTGGGCGGTTTCGGGATGATCAGGCTGCGGTGCCGCCATCGGGGAGCTGGAGGCCGGATACCCGTAAAGAAAAACCGGCCTTGAGACCCCCAGCTGCGGTTCAATGTCAAGCCCCATGATTTGATCAAACCGATCATTGGCAAGGGCGCCCGCCAGAGTTTCTCCTCCGAACCGGGAGAATGCATCGGCAACACTTAACCGGGGCCATGGCGGGGCCATATTGATGGGCCGGGTCTGGTAAGTCAATTGCAGGGGCCGGGATAAATCCATGAGAATCTGTGTTATCAAGGCTTCGCAAATATGGATCGGGTCTTCACAGGATTGCTTCGCCCCGTACCATTCCAGCATCGTAAATTCCGGTAGATGCCGGCTTCCCCGCTCGGATTGGCGGAAGCATTTGCTGATCTGGAAGATTTTTTCGAACCCTGCGGCCAGAAG
>JAGYOT010000494.1 GCA_018399455.1 Desulfobacterales bacterium | reverse complement strand
GCCGGCCGATCTTCAGGCGGGCAGCGCGAATTTGCTCCTTTGCTTGCAAAGGCCGCCCTCGCTGCCGGAGCAGACGCCATTTTTATGGAGGTCCATCCGGAGCCGGACAAAGCACTTTCAGATGGGCCCAACGCAATCCCTTTGGATTCGGTTGAATCCCTGCTGAAACAACTGAAGGCGATTGATCAGGCGGTTTTAAATGAATAACAAGGACGGGCCCGTGATACAAAGCCGATTGCAGTCCATCCGTTTGCTGCTGCTTGATGTGGACGGGGTGTTGACGGACGGCTCGATTGCTTATACGGAGAGCCAAACCGAAACCAAGGTCTTTCATGTAAGGGATGGTCTGGGTATCAAGATGCTTCATCAAAACGGAGTTCAGACCGGCATTGTCACAGGCCGCGCCTCTTCCGCGCTTCTCAGGCGATGCTGGGAGCTCGGCATCCGCAGGGTTTATGACAATATCGAGGACAAGGGCAAAATTCTGGAAACCATCATCGGCGAGACCGGCTGTGAGGCTTCTGAGATCGCCTTTATGGGTGATGATCTGCCGGATCTGCCCTTTTTTAATAAGGTTGCACTGGGCATTGCAGTGGCGGATGCCCATGAACAGGTCCGGGAGCAGGCCGATATTGTCACACGCCAGACCGGCGGGCACGGCGCGGTGCGCGAGATCTGCGAACAGATCCTGAAATCCAAAGGCCTTTGGCAGAAACAGCTCGCTCAGTGGATATAGAGCCTTGCGGCGTAAAGCTCTTATAAATACCCTGCTGTTCGGGAGTGTTGCCTTTTTGCTGGCCGTGGCCCTGTTTTTCTCCTACCGGCACCAGTTAACCCATACATCGCCGGAGCCGCCGGAGGGGCCAGAGCAGACCGCTGCGGATCTGTCTATCCGCAATTTTAGTCATACGGCCCAAAAAGACGGAAGAACCCAATGGATCCTGGAGGCGGGTACTGCCCGGTATTTTAAAAACAAAAGCCGGGCCCGGCTCAAGAGGGTGAACTTAACCTTTTTCCCCGAGTCTGACCAGCCGGAGACCCATTTAACGGCGGACAAGGGACGGATTGAGTTAGCCAGCCATGATATGCACATATCCGGCCGCGTTGTTGTCGAGAACCGCCGCTGGCGTCTTGAAACCGAGGCCTTGCATTACAGGCACGATTCCAATATAATATTTACAGAAGAACTTGTGCATATATGGGGTGAGGCCATACAGCTCAGAGCCGATGCCATGGAATTTAATCTTAATACCGGCAAACTGGTTTGCCGGGGTCACGTGGAAGGAACACTGATTGGTGCCGATGCTTTCAAACCGAAAAAAGAATAGCCTCCTCTATGCCGGTATGATCGGCAGTCTCTTTATTTGGCTCTTTGGCTGCCCGTTTTTCACAGGGGCAACATCTGCGGCATATGCTCAGGCAAACGGCGATAATAGACTTCACGTGCAGGCGGATAAACTTGTATCCCAAAGTAAGTCAAATTATATTCATTTTGAGGGAAACGTAGTTGTAACGCTTGAAACGACGCGTATTGAGTCTGATGAATTAAGGGTTTTTTACAATCAGTTATCCGGCGGCGAGGGGAGTGTCAATCGGGATAACATAGAAAAAATTGTGGCCTCCGGCCACGTGCAAATTGATACGGAGAACAGAAGCGCCACCTGCGATCAGGCCGTGTATCGAACGGAAACCGAAATATTGGTATTGACCGGCGACCTGGTGGAGATTAAAAGTGAAAACAATTTTGTTACGGGCAAAAAGATCACGTTTAACCAGAAAACAGGAGAAATAATTATTGACGGCAACACCAGCCAGCGAGTAAATGCCATCATCTATCAGGGCAGAAAGAATGCCGGGCAGTCCCAACCGGAAAGGGATACGCCTTAGGGTCTTATGACGGTTCTCGGGCTAAAAAAACTGGTAAAAAGCTACGGTGGCAGAAATGTGGTGGACACCGTTGATGTGGATATACAAAACGGCTTGGTCGTTGGGCTTCTGGGGCCCAACGGGGCGGGTAAAACCACCACTTTTTACATGACGGTAGGAATTATCAAGCCTGACAAGGGAGCGGTTTTCATTGATGATGAAGAGATTACCCGCTATCCCATGCATGAACGTGCCAGAAAAGGGATCGGCTACCTGCCGCAGGAGGCTTCGGTTTTCGCCAAACTGACGGTTTTACAAAATATCATGGCCATCCTGGAAACATTGCCACTGAACAAGCCGGAGCAAACGCAAAAGGCTGAAGGCCTGCTGGATGAACTGGGTATTCTGCGGCTGAAAGATCAGAAAGCGGGGCGGCTTTCCGGCGGAGAACGAAGGCGGC
>JAGYOT010000493.1 GCA_018399455.1 Desulfobacterales bacterium | reverse complement strand
AAAGCCTGAACGGGTTCATTTTTCCGGGCCAGAAAGGAAGCAAAGGCTGAGGCAAAGGTGCAGCCCGTGCCGTGAGTGTTGGGGGTTTCATAACGGGGCCGGGTTTCAGAGATTTCCTGAATCTCCGGCATCTTTCGGTAAAGCAGGGTGTCCGTAACGAAGGCGGGGCTCGTATGAATATGCCCGCCTTTCAGGATGATTCCGGAAAGCTGATGGAAACGTTCCATCAGCCTCCGGCCGGCTCTGGAAACATCATCGACCGGGCCGCCGAAGAGCTTTTCCAGTTCATAGCGGTTGGGCGTAATATAGTCGACAAGCGGTAAAACGCAATTGATCAGGGCCTCGGCCGTGTCCTGACCAATCAGCTGATAGCCGGTAGTCGATATCATGACCGGATCGCAGACCACGGTTTTGTCTCTGAGAAAGGGGGCTACGGCCTCGCAGATTTCCGGACTGGTCAGCATGCCGAGCTTGATAACATCGATTCTAATATCCGATAGGACGGCCTGAATTTGTTTTTCAACAAATTCAGGGGGAACAGGAAATGTGCCGGACACTTCCCGCGTGTTCTGGGCAGTCAAACCGGTAATAGCCGCCGCTCCATAACTCCCTGTGGTGACAAACGCTTTTAAATCGGCCTGGATACCCGCTCCACCCGAAGGATCAGAGCCGGCTATGGTCAATACAGTGGGAACAGCGCTTGTTTCATGCATCAGGAGCCTTCCGCTGATGTCTGGTTTTATTGTTTTCAGTCCTGGCTACATATAGATCGAAGCTTCAGCCGGTGTCAAGCAGGGATGCGGCCTGTTGCGGAAATGAAAGAAAAAATACGAAAAACCGCCGCCCGGGTTTTACCGGCGGCGGCTTCTTACTTGTGGAACCTGTTCTTATAAAAAAGGGAATTCATGGATCCCGGGTTACAGTCTCCGGCCGATAGGTTCTAGCTGTTCAAAATTTTTCTGGCGGATTCATCGTTTGCCCGGGTCACCATGGGAATGCCCGTGACGTCGGCGGTTTCCTGGTTGCCTGAGAAAAGATCCGTACGGGCGATTTTATCCAGGGAGAATTTCCGGGCACCGGCCATCAGCTGCTGCAAACCGCAGGAGAGCTTGTCCGAAAGGGTCCAGAAGGCTATGGCGCCATAAGGGATATTTTTCATTTCATCCTTGCCCACCCTGGCCTGGACATCATAGTAGTTGGCGAAAATCTCTTCTGCAGTGCCGCCCAGATCGCTAACGGTCTTTGGCAGTTTGTCCCAGTGACCGCAAACTGTTTCCTTGCGATCCGGATTAAGAGCGCCTTCGATGTTTGACCCGACAAAGCCGGGAATCATGATTGCCCGGCCCATGCAAATCAGCTTGGTAAAGGGGGCGCCCAAGGCGAGCGCCTTGAAAATATGATCTTCCAGTGCCAACCCGCCGGCAAAAGAAAGATCGACCACATCCTCGCCTCTGGCAGCAAGAATGCCGGCATACTCATATGCTTTGGAATGCAGGTGAATTGAGGGAACGCCCCAGCTTTGCATCATATTCCAGGGGCTCATGCCGGTGCCTCCGCCGGAACCGTCGATAGTCAGGAGGTCCAGTTTGGCCTCGGTGGCAAATTTCATTGCCATGGCCAACTCCTCCATTCCATAGGAGCCGGTTTTAAGCGAGATCCGTTTAAACCCCAGACGGCGCAGGTAATCCACGCTTTGCATGAAGGATTCGCGCACTGCAGCCACTGTTTCCATATCGGTTCCACCCAGGCGGCTGTGGCGGGCAAAGGACCGGATGGCGCCGTGCTCAAAGGCCTCCTGGACTGATTTTTTGTAAGGGTCCGGATCCACGAGGTAGCCCCGGTCTTTCAGGAATTTTGCGTAATCCAGACTGGTCACCTGAATCTCACCGCCGATATCCTTGGCCCCCTGGCCCCATTTGAGTTCCAGGATGCACTTGTTCCCGTATTTTTCCGCAATGTATTCGGCGACGCCGTTACGTGTGTCCTCTACGTTCATCTGAATGATAATGGCGCCGTATCCATCATTATACCTAAGGTAAGAATCGATCCGCCGGTCAAGTTCCGGAGCTTTGGTAATCCTGCCGTTGCTCATTTCGGATTCCCGGTCAACCCCGACGACGTTTTCACCGATAACCACGGGGATACCTACCAGTGAGGCGCCAATGGCGAAAGAATCCCAGTATTTTGCCGCAACAAAGGTCGATCCCAGGGCGCCGGTCATCAGTGGGATACGGGCCTTGGTTTTGATTTCCCGGCCGAATTCCGTCTCCAGACTCACATTGGTGAACAGACAATCGTCCGGGTCGCTGGAAAGACCGGAGGCAAG
>JAGYOT010000492.1 GCA_018399455.1 Desulfobacterales bacterium | reverse complement strand
CGGCCCTTAAACCGCTTTGGATGGCCGGGCCGATGCCTTCTCCCATATCAACGGTGGCCAGGCCCGCGGCATCGCCGGTGAGGAATGCGTTTTTCAAATGAGGGACAGGCCGCCCCGGGGGACGGATGTAATAGACATGCCCCCTGGCATTGAACCCGCGAGGGGGTACCAGGCCCCGGGCGACCAGTTTTTCGATAAAATTTCGCCAGTAGAAATTAATGGTTTTTCCCTGCTTGCTGATCGATTCAGATTTGCCACCAATTCCGATGTTCAGATAGCCCCCGCCCTTGGGGACATACCAGCCGTATCCGGCCAGTCCGTCTTCGAAGAACCAGAGATAGCAGTTGCGGTCGCGGCAGTCGCAGCGGAATTCTTCTTCCACCGTGCTGATGCGCCATTCTTGGCGGCGGGGAGAGACAGGGCGGAACAGCTCCCGGTAAACCGGACAGTGAGTGCCGCCGGCCCCTACCAGGTATTTGGCGCGATAGCAGTCGTCAATGATATAGTAGCCGTTTTCACACGAGATGGTTTTGACTACATGCTGGTCCACCGGCACGCCGGCTTTTTCCAGCAGCCATGCGTCGAATTCATAGCGTCGGATCGAGTATTGCCGGGTTGGGATCGGTACACGCCGGCCCCAAAAATGGCATATCAGGTGATTGAAAGGGATAAGGCTTTTCGGGTAGGCGGCGGGCTCTGTTCCCAACAGTCTGAAAACCTGGGGGGTCACCCATCCGGCGCATAGTTTCAAACGGGGAAAAATTTGTTTGTCAATTATGAGTGTATCAATCCCGGCGGCTTTCAATTCTCCGGCACATGCCGAGCCAGCCGGGCCGCCGCCGACAATCACCACCGTTTTGTCAATCATTTTCACTGCTCCGCTTATCAACGGCACCGCTTAATTCAGGCGGCATTGGGGTTGGGCAGCGCCGGGCTTTGTCAGGACAATCTGCCAGAGCTGAATGGCCCGGGAACGAAAGGCGCCGGCGGAGGAGAGCAGGTAAAAATGCCACATCCTGCGGAAACGCTCACCATAGCGATCTCTGAACCGGGGCCAGTTGTTTTCAAAGTTGTCGTACCAGGCCATGAGGGTCCTGTCGTAGTGCGGTCCGAAATTGTGCCAGTCCTCCATGACAAAGAGATTCTCTATGGCTGCTCCCAGATTGGTGATAGAAGGCAGCATGCCGTTGGGAAAAATGTATTTGGTCGTCCATGGATTGCCGGTTTTCGTGCTGATATTGTTGCCGATCGTATGCACAAAGGCCATGCCGTCGGGCTCAAGCCGTTTATGGGCGGTTTCCATATAGGTCCGGTAGTTTTTATACCCCACATGCTCCATGATACCGATGGAAATGACCCGGTCATACCTGCCGTCCACATTCCGGTAGTCTTCGAGTTTGATTTCCACCGGAAGGCCCTTGCACATCCGGCGGCCAAGTTCAACCTGTTCTTTGGAAACCGTTACTCCGGTGACTTCGGCGCCGTAGCGTTCCGCTGCATACCTGGCAAATGAGCCCCACCCACAGCCCATATCCAGAACGCGCATGCCCGGTTTCAGGCCGATTTTCCGGCAGACCAGATCCAGCTTGGCCTCCTGCGCCGAGTCCAGGTCATCGGCGTTTTCCCAATAGCCGCAGGTATAGACCATATTTTTATCAAGCATGGCCCCGTAGAGTTCGTTGCCGACATCATAGTGCTGCTCGCCGACCTGGTAGGCGCGCTGATTTTTTTGCAGATTGAACAGGCGGGCTTTTAGTATATGCCATAGCAGTTCATACCGGGATTTTATTTTTTGATCCAGCCTGGCCCGAAAGATCCGGTCGAAAAACTGGTCCAGGGCCGGGCAGTCCCACCACGCATCCATGTAGGACTCTCCGACGGCAAGGCTGCCGCCTGCCATTACCCGGTCATAGAGTTTTTCGTTATGGACTTGAATATCATAGGCGTGGTTTCCGTTAATTTCGATTCCGGCCTGATTGAGCAGATCTTCAATAAATTCCCTGGCGTTGGTACTCATGATGCTTCCTTAATTTTCGGCTCCTGTGGATGAATATGTTTTAATTAACAAAAACAAAGCGTTATATAGAATATAGGAATGTTCTCGGAAGAGTCAAGAAAAATTTTGACTGACAAGGTGTCGGTCGCCTCATTTAACCAAAGCCCGGGCGCTATTTGGGTGCCCTCATATGAGTATGACGATCCGGCAACTGAAGACTAAGATGCAGCGGCAGGAAGGTGCCGGCCAGAGCAAGGGCGCCGGTTGCGGCAATCCCAAGAGAAAACGATCCGATATCCCCCATATAGCCGATCATGGAGGGAATGAGGCC
>JAGYOT010000491.1 GCA_018399455.1 Desulfobacterales bacterium | reverse complement strand
GCTTTAAAAGCGGCGGATCGTGAAGCCATTTCTCCATTTGCCGGATGCGGTGCTCAAGCGTGCGGGCATCTTCGTAACCGATCTGGACCAGCCGGTTCAGAAGGGCAATGTTTGCTTTTATATAGGCGGCGACGGTTCCGGTCTCAAGCATTGCGGTTGCCGCCGCGGCCGATCGCTCCGCGGAGGCATTGGTCAGCTCATAAACATCTTCGACCCGCATGCCGTCCAGGCCTTCAAACTCGATGATCCGTCCTGAGAATACGTTTTTTTTGCCAGCTTTTTCAACTGTCAGGAGCCCCTTTTCAATGGCGGCATAGGCAACCGCATTCACCATGTCCCGTACGGTGATACCGGGCTTAAGGCTCCCGCTAAAGGTCGCCCTGACCGATTCCGGCATATCCAGCGGCATGAGGCCGATAGCCGCGGCAAATGCCACAAGACCGGAGCCGGCCGGTAAACTGATGCCAATGGGAAATCGGGTATGTGAATCCCCGCCGGTCCCGACGGTATCGGGCAGTACCATGCGGTTTAACCAGGCATGAATAATCCCGTCGCCCGGGTAAAGGGCCACCCCGCCCCGGCTTTTCATAAATTCATGCAGGCTCTCCTGCATTACCACGTCGACCCGTTTGGGACAGGCGGCCGTATGGCAGAAAGACTGCATGACGAGATCCGCTTTAAATTTCAGGCAGGCAAGTTCCGATAATTCATCCCGGGTCATCGGCCCTGTCGTATCCTGGGAGCCAACGGTGGAGATGAGGGGCTCGCAGTAAGCACCCGGGCGTACGCCTGCTTTCCCGCAGGCGCGGCCCACGATTTTTTGGGCCAGCGTATAGCCGCGGCCTGTTTCCGGAGGCTCAACGGGGCGACGGAAGGCATCGGACGATTCAAGGCCCAGGGCGCTTCGGGTTTTATTGGTTAGCGTGCGGCCGATAATTAGTGGAATCCGGCCGCCTGCGCGCACTTCGTCGGGCAGCAGGCTGGTCTTGAATGAAAACCGGGTGATTTCCTGACCGGATGCAGGGTTCAGGATTTTTCCTTCGAACGGACGGATTTCAATCACATCCCCGTGTCCGATTGCGGTGATATCGCATTCAATGGGCAGTGCGCCTGCATCCTCCAGGGAGTTGAAAAAGATGGGAGCGATCTTTCCTCCCAGGACCACGCCTCCCCGGCGTTTATTGGGCACAAAGGAGATATCTTCACCGATATGCCAGAGAAGCGAGTTAGCGGCGGATTTCCGTGATGAGCCGGTGCCTACCACATCACCGACAAAGGCCAGGGGGTGCCCCTTTTCTTTCAACCTACGAAGCTCCTTGATGGGGTCATCCAAGCGGTGTTTGAGCATGCTTTGAGCATGCAGCGGGATGTCCGGGCGGCTCCATGCCTCGCCGGCCGGGGAAAAATCGTCGGTATTGATTTCACCGTCCATCTTGAAGACTGTAAGGGTAATAGCCTCGGGCATCCCGGGCTTTCGGGCAAACCATATGGCGTCTGCCCATGCATTGATCACCTGCCCGGCATGAGGGTTGGCGTCCTTTCTGTCAAAGACCTCGTCAAACGCGTCAAATATGAGGATTGTCTCCGAGAGGGCCTTGGCCGCATCCGGTGCCAGTCTTTCATTGTCAAGGAGTCTGATTAGCGGATCGATGTTAAAGCCCCCACCCATGGTGCCCAGCCAGAAAACAGCGGTTTGCGGGGAGATGAGGGGTGAGCTGATTTTTTGGGTGGCAATCCCATAAAGAAAATCCGCTTTGACCTTTGCTGCAGGATCCACTCCGGCGGGCACCCGGCTTCTGATAAGCTCCACCAGAAGCGCGGTGTCGGTTTCTCCGGGGGTTATGAGAAGTTCGGTGAGTTGTTTGAGCTGCTCCTCATTCAAGGGTTTGGGAGGTATGCCCAGGGCTTCGCGCTCCGCCTTATGCTTTAAATATTCCGCTAACATGGATGAATCCTAAATTGGTATCTCTCAGATGTTGAGTCCTGCGTTATAACCTTTGTGCACGGCGTCAAAGGCCATGCCGATATGTTCCGCATCGCCGGCAATCATGTACGCAATGCCTTTGGACTCAATCGTCTGCTTCAATGCGTCGTTGGAGCGCGCACCCACGGCCAGTACCACGGTATCGGCCGGAATTTCCTCCGGGCCGCTGCCGGTATCGACCCTGATGCCGTTTTGGGTGATCTCCAGGGCCTTGGTGGCCAGCAGACTCTTGACACCGTAACGGGAAACATCCTGGAGCATCCCCCAGCGTGTGGTTTTGCCGAAATCCTTGCCCATCTTCTCAAGCATTTCAATTATGGTCACATCTTTGGTGCCTTTAGTGG
>JAGYOT010000490.1 GCA_018399455.1 Desulfobacterales bacterium | reverse complement strand
GGCCGATATTAATAATGGTTTCCGGTCGGGCGACCGGCCCTTCGTTTATAGGCGATTCCCAATTTGTCCATGCGCTGCCGCAGCGTGTTGGGATGCATGCCCAATAGTTCCGCCGCGCCGCCCGGCCCGCTGATTTTTCCCCTGGCTCGACCGAGGGCTTTTCGTATATGGCTGGCGCATACGCAGTCCAGGGTTGGAAAGGGCCGTGTTTGACCTGAAGGCTCATTCGGCCAGGCGGGTTGAGAGCGGCCGATACCCATCAGCAAGGTGTCAATGTCCAGCTCCTCCCCGGAGGACTGAATCAGAGCCCGTTCCAGAAAATTTTCCAATTCGCGTACATTTCCGGGCCAGTCATGCGTCATGAGCCTGTCCAAGGCCCCGGCCGGAAGGCGGGGATGGAATGGAAGCTTTAGCTCAGCGGCCTTGCGCTTCAGGAAGTGGTGAACCAGGGCCGGGATATCCTCTTTTCTCTGGCGCAGGGGCGGGACCATGATTGGAAAGACATTTAGCCGGTACCATAAATCCTCCCTAAAATCCCCCGTACGGACCATGCCTGCCAGGTCGCGGTTGGTGGCAGCGATAATGCGGATATCGAGCGGAATGGTTTGACTGCCGCCCACCCGTTCTATCTCCTTGTGCTGCAAAACGTGCAGCAGTTTGACCTGGGAGGACAGGGGCAGCTCGCCGATTTCGTCCAAAAAGACCGTACCCCCCTGGGCGCGCTCAAAACGTCCCCTTTTTTGCCGTTCGGCTCCGGTAAACGCCCCCTTTTCATGCCCGAACAGCTCGCTCTCCAGTAAAGAGCCGGGAATAGCGCCGCAGTTTACAGTGATCATAGGTCCCTGGGAACGATGGGATAGCTTATGGATGGTGTCGGCAATAACGCCTTTGCCGCATCCGGTTTCACCAAGGAGCAAAACCGGATTCTCCAGTTGGGCCACCTGATGAACTTGACGCATAACACCGCTCAGGCCGAAATCCGCTCCAACCACTTCTCCGCCCTGTTTGGCCCTGAGCTCCTGCTGGAAATACCGGCTGTCGTCGGCCAGCAATTCATTGAGCCGGATGACCTCCATGTGTTTAAGGGCATTGGCCAGAGCAATGGCGATCGGCTCCCGAAGCAAAACAAAAAGCCGTCCATGGTCCTCGGTATAGCGGTTTGTCCCCTGGCTTTTAACCGCTACTTCGCCGATATAACGTTCATCCAGGGACAGGCGCATGACCATGGCGGAAAAATCAGGGTCTACATTCAAGCTTTTCAGGGTAGATTCAATTTTCGGGTCCTTCCGGGGATTATTGACTATGTGTACATCCGGCATGCCGGGGCGCTGATTTTCCGGGGCCTCCCAGTCAATGGCAGGAACTGAGATGGCCTCTGTACCGGATCCTTCTTCTGCCTCCCCGGCCACCGCTACGAACTGCAGCATCTGCACATCCGGTAGGTAGACCGAAAGCCGTATGGAGTTTGCGGGGATGTGCTCTTTTAAGTAGTCCAGACAACTATCCAGGGCCTTGTTAATGTCCAGGCTGCTGCAGATACGCAAGACCGCTTCCCGAAAAAAGGGTTCTGTTAGATGTTCCATGTTGACTTTTTACATTATTTCGTAAGTTTGGATTTTATTTACATAATAGTGTATACATTTTTACATAATAGTGTCAATGCCCCAAGGTGGTTTTCAAATAACTATCTGATTATTTATTATTTTTATTTTTGGCAGGAATATTGCTATATTTAGAGACTTTGAGGAGAATATTATGTGGAAACTGTCGGTGGGTTCGTCCGGGGAAGAGGCATGGGCGGATTCCCAGGAACGCTTTTGACATTTTCATATTAATCTTCTATTCACGACTTTCGATATTTTTAACTTTTATACTCGTTATATGGAGGATCCAGAACATGAGAGCCGCTTTGTCGATTTTGCTCATTTATTTCATGATGCTTCCGACAGCCGGGTTTGCCGGGCCGGAGGGGAAGGGTAATCAGGTGCCCCCGCCGCTGGTCAAGGTAGCGGCGGTCACCCTGAGAGATGCCAACAAGCCCGAAAAATACGTCGGTCATGTGGAGGCCATCGTTTCCATAGATCTTCAGGCCAGGGTGGAGGGTTACCTTGAAACGGTCAATTTTCAGGAGGGCTCCTTTGTCGAAAAAGGCCAACTCCTGTATGTGATCGAACAGCCGCCATATAAAGCCCTTGTAACATCGGCTGAAGCCAAGGTGACCCAGGCCAGGGCCAGCCTTTTCAAGGCCGAAACCCGGCTTCGCCGTCTGCGCTCCGCCCAGCCGGAAAGCGTGCCGCAGACCCAGCTAGACGATGCCAAGGCGGCCCGGGAT
>JAGYOT010000049.1 GCA_018399455.1 Desulfobacterales bacterium | reverse complement strand
AATGCCCGATCCACGACAAGCTCAAGCAGGCGCTTGTCAATGCATCAGAAACCGATACCTGCCTGATTATGCGTTCCATCGGCGCCACGCATCGCGTCTGGGACAATGCGGCGGCCCGGCAGTGTGCCGAGTTGGAAGCCGGCGAATGCACCCTGGACGATGTCTTGTCAATTGTCTCCGGTGACAAGGCAAGGCAGATGTATCAGGAAGGCGATACCGATATCGGGGTGATTTCTACAGGCCAGGGCGTTGGGCTGATCCATGACATTCCGACAGTAAAGGAGATGTTTGATCAAATGATGGGGGAGGCGGAGGCTGCGGTTGACCGGTTGACCGCATAGGCGGCTTCAGGTTTTTGGGTAGCGGCGTTTATCCCCGGCAAATGGGCGGTCAGCGATTTTAAGGCGAATTGGGGCGAGTTTCATTACGAAACCAGGTTTCCGGCGATTTTCTCCAGATGAAACCCCCCGTCGCCGAAGGCTGTCTCACAGGCTTTGGCCTTCCGGTAGAAGAGGTGCATATCGTGTTCTTCGCAAAAGGAGATCGCGCCGTGAATCTGATGTCCCAGAGCCGTTACCCGTCGGGCCGCTTCGCTTGTCCAGGCCTTGGCCATAGACGCATCCATTGCCGCCGGTATCCCTTTTGCAATTTTCCATGCCGCCTGGTAGGTCAGGAACCTGGCACCGTCCACATCCACCTCCATGTTGGCACAATGGTGCTGAACCGCCTGAAAACTGCCGATCGATTTTCCGAACTGTTTCCTGTTTTTGGCGTGCGAGACGGTTTTTTCAAAAACAGCGCCGATGCCGCCGACCATTTCAGCGCATTTTCCAACTGCTCCCACCTCAAGCAAATATTCAGCCGTTTTTCCGGCGGCGCCGAATGCTCCCAATATATTTTCCCGGGGGATTCGCACATTATCGAAAACCACCCGGCAGTGCTTTTCAAAAGATAGTGTCTCAAGCGGCGTGCACCGGACGCCGGGGTTTTTCCGGTCCACCAGGGCCAGGCTCAGACCGCCGCCCGCAACGGCTTCTTCAGAACCGGCTACACACAGAATAAGGTCGGAAATGTGCGCGTTTTCAACAAAAAGTTTGTTCCCGTTAAGGATGAAGCCATCCCCGTCCGGATCGAGACGGGTATGAATATTGTCCAGACCATACCAGTTTCCGGGTTCCGTCAGCGCCATGGAACATATCAGTTCCCCGCTGGCCAGGCGGGGCAGTAGGTTTTGCTTCTGGGCATCTGATCCGGCCCTGAGAATAGATGTTGCGCCCATAACGATGCTTGAAAAAAAAGGCCCCGGGCAGCAGACCTCCCCCATGGCTTCAAGAAGTATGGCCAAATCGAGAAAACTCCCGCCCATTCCGTTACAGGCTTCAGGGATCATGATGCCATGCCACCCCAAATCGGCCATCTTTCGCCATAAGGCCGGGTCATATCCATTGGGATCATCTTTTAACTCCCGCATGAGGGATACCGGGCACTCTTTTCTCAGGAATTCCCTTGCAGATGACCGTATGATTTTTTGTTCTTTTGTCAGTTCAAAATCCATGAGGCTTGCTCCAGTCAATCGGTTGGATGATCGTTTATTGTTATTACCGCGCGGGCAGGCCCAGGCCCCGCATGGAGATGATGTTTCTTTGTATTTCCGATGTGCCGGCCCCGATGGTGGCCGAGATACAATCCAGGTATCCACGCGGTGCCAGGCCGTTAAAGGGCGCCCCGTCTTCATCCCTTAACAGCTGGCCGTAAGGGCCTAAAACTTCCATATAGACATCCGCCAGTTTTCTGCTCAATTCCGTTGTGACGAGCTTGAGCGCAGAGGATTCCACGCTGGGTACCAGCCCTTTGTCAAGCATGCTGGCCGTTCTCCAGAAAAACAGATAGGCGACTTCAATTCTTACGGCAATATCGGCAAGCCGCTGCCGGACAGCGGCATTTCGCCCCAGAGGGCTGCCATCGCGTTCGGCCTGCCGAACAAAACCGGTGAGACGCTCCAGCCCTCTTTTAAACGCCCCCACGCCGACCATCAGCCGCTCAAAATCAAGTGCTGTCATCAGGTAATAAAACCCCATGTTTTCCTGCCCGATTAAATTGCGCCGGGGCACTCGGACGTTGTCAAAAAATACCTCGTTGAAAGAGTGGATGCCGAGAATATTATTCAGCGGGCGAATGGTAATACCCGGTGTCTGATTGTCCACGACAAACAGACTGATGCTTTTATGCCGGTGGCCTTGCGGATCGGTTCTGGCAATGAGCCATGCGCAGTCGGCCGTGTGAGCCTTTGTGCTCCAGGTCTTCTGGCCGTTGATGATATAGGCATCGCCGTCCCTGACAGCTGTGGTCTGAATGCCGGCCAGGTCGGAGCCGGCGTTCGGTTCACTGTAGCCCAGCCACATTTCAATTTCTTTGTTGGCAATTTTAGGAAGCCAGTCCTGTTTGTTTTCGTCGGTGCCGAACTTAAGGATCGTAGGGCCGGCAATGCCGGTAGCGATACTGAAAGCCGGAGCATGATAATAGCTCATTCGCTCGTCAAATATCGCCTGCTCCATATTTGAATACGCTTTACCCCCAAAAGCTTTGGGCCAGGAGATAGTTGTCCAGCCTTTTTCAACCAGTTTTTGATTAAACTCCCCGGCAATTTTTTTAGCCTCCTTGCTTTCAGGCTCAAGCGCCCCGTATCCGCCCGGCCATTGCCTCGCATGCTCCGGCCAGTCCTCGGGCAGTGCAGCTTTCAGGAATTTTTCAACCTCGGCCTCAAATGCCGTTTCCCGTTCAGTGAACTGAAACTCCATTACAGGATCCTTTCCTCAAGGTTTTCTTCGGGCCTTATTCAGGCATTGCCGGATTTACAGGCTTAAGGTTGTTGTCAATAGCCTTTGGATCTTGCGATCACCTCACGCATAACCTCGTCCGCGCCGCCGCCTATGGAGAGGCCCCTCGCATCCCGGTAATAGCGGGAGATCACCATTTCGTTCATCAGCCCGATGCCCCCGAACATCTGCAAACAGCCATCGGCTATCCTGCTGAGCAGCTTGCCGGCTTTCAGTTTTCCCATTGAGATTTCCAGGGTGGCGTCCATGCCGTCTTGCTTCATGCGGACAATATGATAAATCAGCTGCCGCAGGGCTTCGATTTCAGTGTGATAGTCAGCCAGCTTATGTCTCAACACCTGTTTTTTAATCAACGGCGAGCCGAATACGATCCGGTCTTTGATGTAGTCAACGGTCAGCTTAATAATTACGTCGCAGGCCTTGCATGCAAAGGGCAGCAATGAAAACCGCTCATGTTGAAACTGCTTCATCTGATAGAAAAAACCTTCATTTTCGTTGCCGATCAGGTTTTCAGCCGGGACTTTGACATTATCGAAAAACAGTTCGGCGGTATCGCTGATCCGGGCGCACATTTTATCCAGTTTTCGGCCCACGGTAATCCCCGGCAGATCCGCCGGCACGACAAAAAGACTAAAAGCGCTGTAGCCCGGCGCGTCACTGGTCCTTGCCAGAAGGGTAAAAAAGTCGGCCTGGGTTCCGTTTGTGATGTAGAGTTTTGAGCCGTTGATCACGTAATTGTTCCCGTTTTTTAGGGCTGTTGTCTGCAACGCAGCAACGTCAGAGCCGGCGTTGGGTTCAGTTACGGCTATGGCTCCCACCATATCGCCGCTAATGGCGGCTTTTAAATAATTCTGCTTTAGATATTCGCTGCCGAATTCAGCAATGGCAGGGGTCGCCATGTGAGTCTGAACGGTGATGGCGACGGGCAGGCCAAGGGCGGGGATATGACCCAGTTCCTCCAGAAAAACCAGGTCGTACCAGTAGTCCAGTCCCTGGCCCCCATAGGCCGGGTCGTAGCGAATTCCCAAAAACCCAAGCTTCCCCATTTTTTGAAACAGCGGTTTTAACGGGACAAACCCGTCAGCCTCCCAATCCTCGACATACGGATTGATTTCCTTGCTGATAAAATCCCTTACGGCCCGCCGCACCATCTCGTGATCTTTGGTAAAGTATAAATCCCGTGTGGTTTTGCTTTTATTTTTGATGCTCATCGATTCCCCCAGACATTTATGGCATTAAATGGTTTAAGAGCTGCCAGCGTCTCCGTTTTCGTCTTCGTCTTCCTCTTCGTCCTCATCCTCATCGGGAACGAACTTCCTGGTATAGCCCGTGTGGATATTGCCCTGCTGGAAATCCGGGTCTTCGACAATCTGTTGATATAAAGGGATGGTCGTTTTCACGGGATGGATGGTAAATTCGTGAAGGGCCCTGCGCAGAACTTGGATGGCGCCTTGCCGGCTGAGATCATAGGCAATAAGTTTGCCTATCAGAGAGTCATAGTAAACCGGCAGCTCGTACCCCTGGTAAAGATGCGAGTCCAGGCGAATGCCGAATCCCCCGGGCGGAATATAGGTTTCAACGGTTCCGGGCGAGGGCATGAAATTCATATCCGGATTCTCTGCATTGATCCGGCATTCAATCGCCCATCCGCGAAACTTTATATCCCTGAATCCGTATTCGAGCCGCCCGCCGTTTGAAAGGCGGATCTGTTCCTTGACCAGGTCAATGCCGGTAACGATTTCCGTTACGGGATGTTCGACCTGGATCCGGGCGTTAATCTCCATAAAGTAGAATCTGCCCTGCTGATCAAGCAGAAATTCGACCGTTCCGGCGTTGAAGTAGCCGATCGCGCGGGCGGCATTGATCGCGGCCCGCCCCATTTCATCGCGCAGCGGGGGCGTCAAAGCCGGGGAGGGCGCCTCCTCGATCAGTTTTTGATACCGGCGCTGAATTGAGCACTCCCGCTCGCCCAAATGAATGATATTCCCGTATTGATCAGCCAGGATCTGAAATTCGATGTGGCGGGGAGCGATAAGGCATTTTTCCACAAAGACCGCTTCATCGCCAAAAGCGGCCTTGACTTCGGCTTTGGCAACGGCGAAGTCTTCCCGCAGGGCCGCCTCGTCATTGCAGATGCGAATTCCCCGGCCGCCGCCGCCGGCCGACGCTTTTATCATAACCGGGTATCCGATTTCATCAGCCCGTTGAACCGCACTCCCAACAGATTCCACCGCGCCGGGGCTTGAAGGCACCGTCGGGACGCCGGCATTTTCAATGAGTGTTTTGGCCTTGATTTTATCGCCGGCCAGGTCCAGATTCTCCGGTGTCGGCCCGATAAAAACCAGCCCGGCGTTTTTGCAGGCCCTGGCAAAGCCGGCGTTTTCAGCCAGATAGCCGTACCCTGGGTGAATCGCTTCCGCCCCTGTCTTCCGGGCGGCGCCGATAACCGCCGCCATATCCAGGTAGCTCTTTTGCCCGGGCGGGGGGCCGATGCAGACGGCTTCATCCGCGAGCCTTACATGGAGGCTTTCCGTATCCGCTTCGGAATAGACCGCCACAGACCTGATCCCGAGTTCTCTGGCCGCCCGCAGGACCCGGAGGGCGATCTCGCCCCGGTTGGCAATCAGAATTTTCGAAAACATTTAAAATCCCTTTCTCCGGCTAATTCGTTTCAATGACAAACATCGGATCGCCGTCTTTCAAGGGAGCTTCGTTTTCCGCCTTGATTTCGACAATTCTTCCTGCAGCGGGGGCTTTGACCTTCTGAAACACTTTCATGGTCTCAAGCAGTGCCAAAGTCTGTTTTTTTTTAACTGTACTGCCCACCTCGACATAAGGGGGCGCCTCAGGTGACGGACGCCTGTAAAATACTCCTGACATGGGGGCGTTAACTTCAATTTGTTTGCTCATTCCTTTTCATCTCCTTTATCGCCAAATTCCGGATGTAAAAGTGATGTCCTGATCCGTCGTCGAACAAAAATCAATACCCCTCCATCCCGGCGAGCACCTCACACATTACCTCGTCTGCGCCGCCACCAACGGAAATGATCCGGGCATCCCGATAATACCGGGTTATCAGCATTTCATTCATGAATCCCAGGCCGCCATACATCTGAATGCAACCCGCTGCCACGTCCTGGAGCAGTCTGGCCGCTTTTAACTTGCCCATGGTGATCTCCCGGGTGGCATCCAGGCCGGCCATCTTCATGCGTACAATATGATAGGTGAATTGTTTAAGGCATTCGATTTCCGTCAGCCATGCGGTCAGCCGGTGCTGCAGGACCTGCCGCTTGATCAAAGGCTTTCCGAATACGACACGGTCTTTTAGGTGCCCCACGGTAATATCAATAATGTCTCTGGCGACAATATAGCCCGGGGGGATCGCCGAAAAACGCTCATGCTGAAACTGCTGCATCTGATAAATAAACCCTTCGCCTTCCCTTCCAATCAGGTTTTCGGCCGGCACCCGGACATTGTCAAAAAACAGCTCGGCCGTATCACTGCTTCGCATGCCGAGTTTGTCGAGCTTTTTGCTGACCTGGAAACCGGGCAGGTTTGTGGGAACAACAAAGAGGCTGAAGGAATGGTAGCCCGGATCGTCACTGGTTCGCGCCAGAAGCGTTAGAAAGTCGGCCTGGGTCCCGTTTGTGATATAGGTCTTGGAGCCGTTGATTACATAGCTGTTCCCGTCACGAACGGCGGTGGTGAGCAGTGCGCTGACATCAGAGCCTGCTCCCGGCTCGGTGACGGCGATGGACGATACCATTTCGCCTGCGATTGCCGGCCTTAAATAGGTTTCCTTGAGGTATTCACTGCCGAATTCGTCTATTGCCGGGGTCGCCATGTGCGTCTGGACCGCGATGGCAACGGGCAGGCCCAGCCCCTGAATATGACCCAGTTCCTCGAGAAAGGCCAGTTCATACCAGTAATCCAGCCCCTGGCCCCCATAGGCCGGATCGTACCGAATGCCCAAAAAGCCAAGATCTCCCAGTTTTTTGAAAATCTCATGAAGCGGGGCGGATCCGTTTTCTTCCCATTCATCCAGATTGGGCTGGATTTCTTTTCTGATGAATTCCCGAACTGCCTTTCGAACCATTTCATGGTCCCGGCTAAAATACAATTGATGGGCGGATTTAACCTTTTCCATTGCAACCTCTCTTCTTTTATCCGGTGTATAGATCCTTATATTGCTCTTTAAGTTTGTACTTGAGCACCTTGCCCACCGGGCTTTTGGGCAGCTCTTCCAGAAAGATTACCCGTTTCGGGGCTTTGAATCCGGCCATCTTTTCCTTGCATAGCCCAATAATTTCCTCTTCCTGAATGGTTTCCCCGGCTTTGGGAACAACAAACGCGGTGACGGCCTCGCTCCATCGCTCGTGGTATAGACCCACCACCTGGACTTCCATCACCCGGGGATCGAGAAAGATGGTTTTTTCCACTTCAATGGAAGCGACGTTTTCTCCGCCGGTCTTGATCATGTCTTTTTTTCGATCAACAAAAAACAGAAAGCCGTCTTCATCAAGATAGCCAAGGTCTCCGCTGTGGAACCACCCGCCGGCAAACGCATCCTTGTTGTACTCAGGGTTCCCGTAATATCCCTTCATGACCGAGGGCGATCGGTACACGAATTCGCCGGTCTCGCCTCTCGGCAGCAGGTTGCCGTTGTTGTCCATTACCTCGATCTCGCAGTGTATCGTGGACATCCCCAGGGAATTGGGCTTTGCCAGATGATCCTCCGGCTTGAACAGGGTGGTGCAGGGCGACATTTCGGTTTGTCCGAAGGCCAGCGCCAGATTCGGACAGAATTTGTCCATGACTTCATGCATGAGGTTCTCCGGCATCACGGCGCCGAAATAGACCACCAGCCGAAGCGAGGAAAAATCATGCCTGTCGAATTCGGGGCTGGACAAAATCGGGCGGAACAAGGGCGGCATCAACAGGGCAACGGTCAATTTTTCCTGTTCAATAATATCCATAATGGCTTTCGGATCCACCTGCGGGATAAACACGATGCACCCGCCGGTAAAGAGCATGAACATGGTGCAGGTCAGGGTGGCGATATGAAACAGGGGGAGGGCGATTCCGAATTTATCTGCTGAACGGAACTGAACATCTATCATGGCTGAGTTGATATTAACGAACAGGCTCAGGTGGGTCAGCTGGGCGCCTTTGGGGAAACTGGTGGTTCCTCCGGTATAATAAATGGCCACCACATCCCGGTCCCCGATAAAAGTCTCGATTTCATCGGCCTCCCCGTTCTTCATAAACTCATAGAATTCCGGGAATTGATCCGAGGGAGGATTAAACGCGATAAAGGTTTTGACCTTTTTAAATGCGTCGAAAGCATCCTTTATCAGGCCGTATAGGTTTCCGTCAAAAATAAAGGCTTCACAGTCTGAATCATTGACGGCAAAAGCCATCTCTTCTTTTTTGAACAGGGGATTGATCGGCACCATGATCAGACCGGCCTTTGCGATACCGAAAAAGGCGATGAAGAATTCAATGCTGTTGGGCGCGACAAAAGCGATTTTGGTTCCTTTGGGAAAATTCTGGTTCAGCAGGCTGCGCCCGAACTGATTGGCCATTTCATTTAAAGCTTTAAAAGAAACCGCCCTTTCCCCGTACTTCAATGCCGTATGGTTGGGATAGCGCTTGGCCGTTCGCCTCAGGCAATCCCCGAGTGCAATCCGGTTCATCATGTTTGCCTGAATTTTTTCGTCCATGGTCCCTCCTCGTTTTTTGGCTGGATTTGATTGAAAAAGGCAGAAACACGATCCCTGTCAAGGGCCTGCTTCGAAAATGACTTTTTCGGTAAAGAGCACAACTACTTCATTTTCCTGGTTTTTCATTGTATGGTGTAAATCAACAATGGTTTGCCCTTTGCTCGTTTTTCGATCCACCCACGCTTCAAGCTCCACAAAAAGCGTATCGCCTGGGTATACCGGGCTTCTTACGGCGGCCTCAACCCCGATCATTCCATGAAAGGCGCCAAGATGCTCGGATGCCGCCATTTTTCCGATGATATCCGGCCCGAGCCGAGTTGCCACAAGGCCCATACCCAGCGAAATTAATAATGGCGCGGGGGCGAATCGCCTGTTGTGGGATCCGGGCAGGGAACCGACAAACTCCATATCAATAAAAGGCGGTTCATGGAGGCCGGTCAGGTTTACAAAATTTACGATGTCTGTCTCGGTAATTGTCCGTCTGTGGGAGCTCAGCCGATAGACGGCTTTTTCCTCCGGTTTTGATTTGTCCGGCATGGTTTACAGGCCTCCATTTCTAAGGGTTTTTGCCTTGATCGGATTATTGGAGACGAAACAGTCCCGGCTGGAAATATTTTAGCCGAGCAGCTCCGATGGAATTTGAACAATTTTGGTTCGTAAATACTCTCCCAGCGTTTTGGCCTGCGGGTCCATTCTCAGGCTTGCTGAAACCCCCTCGCCCAGAACACCCTTGAAATGCTCCTCAATCTGGCCGG
>JAGYOT010000489.1 GCA_018399455.1 Desulfobacterales bacterium | reverse complement strand
CGGGAAGCCGTCAACAGCCTGCTCGCTGCAATGCGCCATTGGTCCCACGCGTATCCGGTTTTCATTGCCCCGTTCTTGTCCCGGACGGCTGCCGAGATGTGCCGGGAAGAAAACGTCGGCTATATGGATCTTGCCGGCAACTGCCATATCGCTTTTGGCAGCGTGCTGGTTCACAGCGAAGGCCGGGAAAACCCTTACAAAAACAAAAGGCGGTTAAAGTCCCTGTCGCGGCCCAGAACCGGCGCTGTTATACGCGTCCTGCTTAACCAGCCGCGCCGTCAATGGCAGACCCAGGAGCTCGCCGGAGAGGCAGGCGTAAGCCTGGGCCTGGTATCGAATGTCAAAAAACTTCTCAGGGACAAGGAATGGATTGACACCCGCAAGAGCAAAATCGTGCTGACCCGGCCGGATGCGCTTTTGGCGGAATGGCTCTCGCGTGCGCCGTCAAAGGCAGACATCATTTTCTATCATGCACCCATGGATTTTATCGAAATTGAAAATACGCTTGTTGAGGTAAGTCAAAAAAACGACCGGCGCTGTGCTTTCACCGGTATTTCAGGGGCCGTGCACCTGGCTTCCGGCATTGAGTCCTACCGCCAGGTCCAGGTCCATATAAGCGGGGAAGCGCTGCCCGATCTTGAACCGCAAGGGTTTGAACCCGGCGGGGCGCCGGCCAATGTAGCTGTCATCCATGCCGCGGATCCGGCTGTGTTCTACGGGATGCGGCCGGTCATGACGACATCGCGGCTCCAGTACTGCCGGCCTTCGGAGAAAACCATCAAAACCATCGAGGAACAAATCCGGACCCGGATCCGGATTGTCTCTCCGGTTCAGGTCTATTATGATCTGCAGAAAAGGTTTCAGGGATTCGAAAAAGAGGCTGAAAACATTCTCAAACAGGTGATTGCGCCTTCGTGGTAGATTCGGGAGCACTCTTTTTCCCGGGAAGCGCTGTTCTGGACTGGTAGCCGGAGCCCTCAAGTACGATCTGAGCGGCCCGCTTCGTCTTCGGTGTATAAACCACCGGGGCCAAAAGGTTCAGGGTCACGGATTCATCCTGGTGAAACGTAATGGTGGTGAGAATAAAACAGGTATCCCGGCCTGTAATGCCGAGTTTTTCCAAAACAACCGCATCCGGCGTAACCCGGTAGTCGGGAAAAAATCGGGTCGGGTCAATCAAAAGAAACATAAGATGCGGCTGCTCCACACTCTGGAAACAATAAAGCGACGCACTTCCCTTCTCATCGGGAATGACCACGAACTCCCTGAGCCTTTCGAATCCGATCCAACCTTCCGGGAACCGGATCACTTTGTCAGGATCGTATTGCACTTCGCCAAACGGCGTCTGCAGGGTCTTCATTCAGACTCCTTCCCTGCGGGTAATACAGCCTGCAATGCATCCAGCTTTCTTAAATCCCACTGGCTGGCTGCCTGGTTTTCCTGGCATATGCGGTCGTAAATCTCCTGGCGATAAATCTTTTTATCTTTTGGCGCCTCAATGCCGATCCGTATCTTTCCGTCCCGCTCCTCCAGAAGCGTAATCCGGATATCCTCGTCTATCACGAGGCCCTCTCCGATCTTGCGCGTCAGTACCAGCATCCGCCCTCCCTGGCGCTTGTCCGTTATGCTGAAATGAATCCAACGTTTCAGAAGACAAAGCAAATTCGCCCTGACTTGTTGACATTTCACATAAATCAAACGCTATGTCAATGATTAAGAGGCAGGCAGAATAAACCCGCAGGCGCGCAATAGGAGACAACTGTTACATATAATCCAGGATGGAGAGTTTCGAAACGCGGGTGGTAACATTAAGGGCCGCTTCAAATGCCGTTTCATGCTGCACCAGTTCAGAGAAAACCTCCAGAACGTCCGCATCTTCGTAGCCGGAGAGGACTTCCTGAAACTCAATGGAGGCATCGGTCATGTACTCATCGGCCCGATCGATGCGCCAGGCATTATTGCCCATCCGGCCGCGCAAACGCCTGACCTGATCCGCGCCCTGCTCCAGTTTCTCAAGACCCTCCTGCATTGCGGCCTCATCGTTTGACCGGATGGCGTTTTCAAAGTTTTTGAGGACCGAAAAAAGATCCGTGCCGCCGGCGTCGACCGCTCCGTCATTGTCCGCATCCCCCAAAAAAAGCTCATTTCCGCTAAGAGATATCTGGATCCGCTTCTCCGTGGCAATCTCCACGCTTTTTGCGTTGTTGTCTCCGTGATAACTTACCGCCCATGTGGAGGAATCGGCCCGGTCATAGGCATCTGCAGTATATCCGGCATTTTCCGAAAACGGCGCAGTCGCCTCCTGGTAGCCGGAATAGATGTACTTTCCGTTG
>JAGYOT010000488.1 GCA_018399455.1 Desulfobacterales bacterium | reverse complement strand
TTTATAAATCCACACTTTATTTTGACTTCAAAAGCTCGAATGTATATATTGTTCATTATTAAATTCATGCACTCGGGTCTCGCCTTTTAATCCATTGCCTGTTTCCGGGCGCAATAATTGAAATTAAATCATACACTTAAACCATAAAGGAGACGGGTTTAATGGAGCCTGATTTTATATCCAGATTGAAATCTTTTACCCTCGATCCGGGCGGCATTGAATGGCCCAGGTTTGATTTGTCGAAAATTTTATGGGGCAAAATGCCCAGAATGAAAATCGGGGATTGCTCGCCCCGGCTTCCGATCATCCAGGGAGGCATGGGCGTCGGGATTTCGCTTTCCGGTCTTGCATCAGCGGTGGCCGATGCAGGGGGCATCGGCGTCATCGCCGCCAATGCGATCGGGATGCTCGATGCCGATTACTCCGCCTGCCACAAAGACGGCAACAGCATTGCACTGAGAAGGGAGATTCGAAAGGCAAGGGCCAAAACCTCCGGTATTCTCGGAGTGAACATCATGGTGGCCGTTAATGATTTCCATGAACTTCTCCAGGTTGCCATGGAAGAAAAAATCGACATCGTGTTCCTGGGAGCCGGCCTTCCGATCAACGGGATTCCCGTGGCCGAATTGAGGGCCGCCGACGTCAAACTGGTACCGATCGTGAGTTCGGCCAGGGCGGCCGGACTCATTTTCAAGGCATGGGAGAAAAAATACCGAGACATACCAGACGGAGTGGTCGTAGAGGGCCCCAAAGCGGGAGGGCACCTGGGCTTCAAAGAGAATCAAATCGACGACCCGGCCTTTGCGCTGGAAGCCATCCTGCCCGATGTGGTGTCGGTGATAAAACCTTTCAGAACCAGGTTCGGGCGGTCGATTCCTGTAATCGGAGCCGGCGGCGTCTATACCGGCTCCGATATTCACAAACTTTTCCAGCTGGGTGCAAGCGGCATTCAGATGGGGACCAGGTTCGTGGCCACGCATGAATGCGACGCGGACATACGGTTCAAGAAGGCTTATGTGGCCTGCAGGGAAGGAGATATCGAAATTATCAAAAGCCCGGTGGGGATGCCCGGAAGGGCCATCAAGAGCCGCTTTCTCGCCGAGGTTGCTTCCGGCGAAAGAAAACCGATCAAATGCTCATGGAAATGCTTGAAGAGCTGTAACATTAAAACCGCTCCCTACTGCATCTCCCTGGCACTGGACAATGCCAGAAAAGGGCTCCTGGAGAAAGGTTTCGTTTTTGCCGGCAGCAACGCTTTCAGAATCGACAAAATCCTTCCTGTCAGGGAACTTATCCAGGAGCTGCAGGATCAGTACCGTATCGCCGAACAGAAAGGCGCCCGCAACCTGAGAGCCGACTATGAACACGCGCTGGAAACCCTTGGGGCTCTTAAAAAGGAATACATTACAGCGGTCAGAAACGTCTACTCCCCGTTGCTGGAGGAATACGAAAGAGGCATCGAAAGGGGAGCCGCGGCGCTTCACGAGGAATTTGAGAGGGCTGCAGAAAAAGCGGCCAAACTCAAGGCCGACTATTTGAACACCCTGATGCGGGCGGACAACCTGAAAAACGAGCTTCTGGAAATCATAGAAAGGCATATGTCTTTCAACGCCCAACGGACGATCCGGGCCTGAGATAAAGCCTGAGCAAGGCATGCCGTGTCCAGGCTTTCCCTTTTTTATCATGAAGGCCTCCGCTTACTATATTACAGCGTCGGCATTCTGTTCTTTAAGCCAAACCGCTGATCTTTTTTGCCTATTCCCGGCGCCTCAGGATAATAAAGTTTTTCTTGACACCTAAGTCTTATTTTCAATACTCTTTTTTAATAAAAAGGCCTCTTTTTATCGCTTATTAGCATTTTCATACAGAAAGGATAAATGATGAGCAAGGAAAAATTGGTGATTACCGTCCCTGTAACAGGTGCGTTCGGTGATAAAAAGGGAAGTCCCTATCTTCCGATCACACCCAAAGAAATTGCGGAAAGCGCAGTGGAAGCCCACAAGGCAGGCGCGGCCGTTGCGCATATCCATGTGAGGGATCCTGAAACCGGGGCACCTTCAATGCAATTCAAACACTATCAGGAGGTGGTGAAAAGGATCAGAGACAGCTCCGAAATGATAATCAACCTGACCACAGGAGCAGGGGCACGATTCATTCCCGACGGTAAGGATCCCATCGGCGCGGCACCCGGCTCCACCCTGTGCGTCCCTGAAAAACGCATCGAACATGTGCTTCGATTGAAACCTGAGATATGCTCTCTGGACATCGGAAGCATGGATTTCGGCCCCCATGTGTTCGTAAATTATCTCCCCTATACACAAAAGATGGCCGAACAAATCCGG
>JAGYOT010000487.1 GCA_018399455.1 Desulfobacterales bacterium | reverse complement strand
TTATCCGCCTTTCCTGGAAATGCTGGATTACTGTTTTGAAAACGACATTACCCGGATTCAAACCTCAACGCCGGGCCCTGTCGGCCTGTGCGCGCTGGCCGTGGCCCGAACGATGGGGCTGCCGATCTACGGCACCTATCACACGGCCTTTCCCCAGTACGCGGCGGAACTGACAGGCGACAATGATATCGAGAATCTGATGTGGAAGGCCATGATATGGTTCTACAACCAGATGGATGGGGTCTATGTTCCTTCCATGGCAACGGGAAAAGAACTTGCCCTCAAGGGGCTGGATACAAAAAAAATCCGGATGTATCCCCGGGGTGTGGACATCGAGCGCTTTCATCCGGCAAAACGAAACGGAATCTGGGAGTCGGAATACAATCTGAACAGGGATGCCACGAAACTGCTGTATGTGGGCCGCCTGTCCAGGGAAAAAAATCTCGACATCCTGGCGCGCGCCTTTCTCCAGCTGGAGGCAGACGGCAACAGGATGGAGCTTATTCTCGTGGGCGACGGGCCATACAGAAAAAAATTGGAAAAACGCCTAGCCGGCTCCCGGGTAACATTCACCGGCAAGCTTACGGGCGAGCGTCTGGCCCAGGCCTACGCATCGAGCGATGTGCTTGTCTTTCCTTCGGTCACCGATACCTTCGGCAACGTGGTGCTTGAGGCCCAGGCCTCGGGGGTGCCGGTCATTGTCACGGACCAGGGCGGTCCGCAGGAGAACCTGATTCCGGACAAAACCGGAGTGGTGGTTCCGGGCTCTGATGCCGAGGCCATTGTCCGCGCTGTTCTTCGCTTATCAAGGAATCCTGTCGGGCTTGCGCAAATGAGAAAAGCGGCCCGCCGGTATATGGAGAGCCGCTCTTTTGAAGAGAACTTCCTTAAAACCTGGGAACTGATCAAATCCGCAGAACGATCCGAAACCCATTCAATGCCCATAGAGAAATTATTCCCGCTGGCTTCATAAAGACTTCATCGACGGGGACAGGTTTGAGCCTGTCCCCGGTTGTGCGGCAAACACCCGCCGTGCCGTTATAAAACAGACCATCGCTGTCGCCGCTGGACAGAGCACGTTTTACGAGCGCATCAGGATCAGAGGCATCCGTCAACCCTCTGCTCCGGATCCGCTTCCGATCTCCTGCTCCCTCAGCTTGCGGCGCAGAATTTTGCCCACCGTGCTTTTGGGCAGCTCATCGACTAAGCTGACCTGCTTGGGGACCTTATACACGGCAAGCCGCTCCTTGCAGTAGTCGATGATCTCGGCTTCCGTGAGGCTTTCCCCGGGCCGGACCACGATAAAGGATTTGACCGTCTCTCCCCGATAGGCATCCGGAACACCGATCGTACAGGCCTCCTGCACCTTTGGGTGGGTAAACAGGATCTCGTCGATTTCATTGGGATAAATATTATAGCCGGAGGCGATGATCATATCCTTTTTGCGGTCCACGATACTCAGAAATCCATCCTCATCCAGAACACCGATATCCCCGGTATGCATCCAGCCATCTTTCAGCACTTCCGCGGTTTCCTCCGGCTTTTTGTAATAGCCCCGCATCACCTGAGGACCCTTGAAGCAGATTTCGCCCGGCTCGCCTGCGCCCATTTCTCTTTCAGCATCCGCGGGATCAACAATCTTGAGGTCCGTGCTGGGAAATGGGATCCCCACGGTTCCCGGCTTTTCCGGCCCTCCAAAGGGGGTTGCCGTGCCCATGGGGCAGATCTCCGTGAGCCCGTAAACATTGATTATGGGAGCATCCGATAATTTCCGGATCTGTTTTATAACGCCCACCGGCAGCGGGGCAGCGCCGGCCAGGAAGGCCTGGACCGGAGAGAGATCCAGGGTCTTGAACTCCTCTTTGGCCAGAATCCCAAAGTAGATCGTGGGCACGGCGGGAAAAAAAGTGGGCTTGAAATTCTTTATCACCTGGATCACCACGTCAGGCTCCGGGCGGGGGATGAGAATATCCGTCCAGCCCAGATAAATGGCCAGGTTCTGAACGCCCGTAAACCCGGCGGAGTGAAAAAAGGGAAAAATTCCCACGGTTCGACCCTTGCCTTTCTCAGCATCGGGGAACCAGGCACAGATCTGCTGGGTATTGCATGACATATTGGCATGGGTAAGCATCACGCCCTTGCTCACTCCGGTGGTGCCCCCGGTGTACAAATGCGCCCCCACCCCATGCCATTCCGCCTGATTCGCCACGGGATCGTCCGGATAGCGATTCAGAAGATCCATAAACTCATAAACGTTTTCCCGGCTCTCGATGGGCTGGGGCGCCTTGGCGAGGGTGGGGGGAAGATAGTCGTCCACCCGGCACAAAACAATTTTTTCCACCGTC
>JAGYOT010000486.1 GCA_018399455.1 Desulfobacterales bacterium | reverse complement strand
TTTTCTTTGCCATCCCAAATCTGACTTTTTACGAGTGCATCAAGACATTACTGATGCGCTTTTCTTATGATTTGCGATTGCTATCGGGTTGTCAGGGCCGCCTTGACCATGGTTTTTTGTCCTCCCCCGGTTGCATGCAGCGTGATCTGGCTATTCGCCCTGCTTAGTTGGAGCACGCCCATCGGACCATGGATCATGGCCATTCCGGGTTGCCATCCCCGGTCACTCATTGTCTCCTTGTAAAAGTTGATGACCTCATCCGGTGTTGCCGCAATTTCAAAATCAACACGGCAGGTTGCGCCCTGGCCCATCTGCTTGATAATACGGGCGCCGTCCATGAGGGGCGCTTCATCGTTAAGAATCATATCCCTTGAAGCGGATTTGGCAGTTGTTCTGGAAGGCTTGGGGTTATGTTTGACACGAGTTTTATCCGTGGCGGCCGTGGCGGTTTTGGATGTCGGTTGCAGGGCGGCCCTGGCCTTTGTTTCGGCAGGTTTCGTTTTCCTGTAGTCAGAGGGTTGAAACAGGCTTATTCTGGCCTGCCCTTTCAGGATATCCACTTCTACGCCGGATATCTTTTCCTCGGCAGGATAATGCCATGACTGGGTCTTATCTTTTTCCACTGTGAAAGGCACTTTTTTCTGCCCGGTCCAGGTCTCTGATTCCAGCAAGAGGCTGCCTGAAGTCTGCCCGCCTGAAGGGTTGTCACCGGTGACACAAACGGCTATTGAAAGCCTGGGGTCGACATTCGTGCCACGCTGATAACCCGTATTGTAAAAATCGATGCGATGGTCTCCTGTCTGGGCCACTTCGGCATAAACCGTCCCTTTTTTAACATAGATTCTTATCTCGTCCACCACAGTCGATTCCGGTGTCTGTTCAAAAAATTTGTTAAATCGCCATTCCTTGCGGTATTCGTTCCTATCCAGCGTTGCAGTCTCCGGCTGGCTGCCTTTTCTTTGCCGGCCGTTTCGGTATTCGGCCACCGTTACCACGGATTCGTCTGCGGCATTTCTGATCTCAAGCGCTGCTTTTCGGTCCGTATCAATGGGAACGCGAAGCTCTCCGCCGGCTGAAATTTTGACGCTACAGGGCACCTCGGCCGTTGCCGCAGTTGTCAGACCGCCGGGTGACGCTTCGACAGTCCATAAAGCCGGCCAAAGGATAAGAACAAAAAAGGCAAAAGATACTCGCTTGGGCATGGTTTTCATTGATTTTCCTTTCTTCCCGGACGTTGGTTGACCAAACGCCACCAACGTCAACGAGGCTTGAAAAAAACAGAATTATTCGGTCTTGGTGAGTATCATCGTATATTCCTCGGACTTATCATCTGAGAATTCTCCCGGATAATTCTTGTCAGCCGAAGTGCGGATCTCAATGGCTTTATCTGATAAAACCTTGAATATTCCAAAGCGGGTGGTCCATTCAGATCCGGGCTTGCCGCATTTCTCCAGGCAGAGATCGATTTTAAAGGGCTTCGATGTGCTGTCTATGGCATATTCTCCTTTTGTCGTAACATTCACACCGTCATAGTGCCTTTCCTGCAGCTCATAGGTGTTGTTGGCATGGAAGGCAATAGATCCCTGCGAGGCGCGTCCGTTTGGGGCTATATCCCAATTTCCCACGATGAATCGCCTCAGATCTTCATAGGCGTTTTCCTGAACCGATGCGTCCGGCGCAGATGCCTTTACCAGCTCCACACGGCGATTTTTTGTTCGTCCCGCTTCAGTGGTGTTGGGTTTTACAGGGCGAGTCTCACCAAAGCCTTTTGATGTGAGACGGCCGGGATCTATTCCAAAGAGGCCGAGATAATTAACCACGGTTTCAGCCCTGCGCTTGGAGAGCTGCAGGTTGTATTCGTCAGTGCCCTCATTGTCTGTATGTCCCTGAACTTCGAGCTTCAATTCAGGGTTTTCCTTCAGCAGGGTCACCACGTGCTGTAACTCCTTTGTGGAGTTCTGCTGCAGGGCGGCCTTGTCTGTATCAAAGAAAATACCATATAATCGGATGCGACCCTCGGCATCCAGTGCCGCCTTCATCTCTGCCGGGCCGAAGGTCAGGCTTTTCTTGAATCCGGCTTCCTCAATAATTCGAATGTCCTGCTGGGATTTGTTCCAGATATGGACTTCGCACCAGATCGTGGAGCCCTTGTCCCCGGGCAGGGTGAAGGTCAGGTATCCCCCGTTTTCGTATAGGATCGTGCCGCTCTTTTCAATAGCCGCCTGCTTGTAGTTTTCCCTGTATTCGAGAATAGAATGGGAACCATCCCAATTCCCCTTGGAATCATAAAGGCGATAGGTAAGCTGCCAGAACTTTCCTTTAACATTTTTCTTGACAGCCTTTTTGGTAT
>JAGYOT010000485.1 GCA_018399455.1 Desulfobacterales bacterium | reverse complement strand
GTTTTGAAGAAGAGGCGCAAAGCAGCCTCAGGCAGCTCTTAAGCGAACTGGCCGGGAAGGCCGAATCCGAAACGGCAGATTCCGGAAAAGGGAAGCCAAATGGGGTCGGGCCGGCATTTCAGTCCAATGACCTCCAGGCCCGGGACGCAGAGCAGCTTTATAAAACCATCAATTCCGAAAACTCCGTTGCTTTAGAAAGCGGCCATAAATCCTCAGATGCAGCCGGGCATGCGCAGGTGGCGGCCGGGGGCAGCGAAAAGGCAGACAGTATGACTGCGTCCGTCAGGCAGGCATCCGCCTCTTTTGACCGGGCGCTTCAGGGTGCTGAACCCCGGATTGTGAGTCAGGTTTTTGTCCGGCTGTTCTCCGGGGTCAGGCAGGGCTCAGGCAATATGACCATTAATATGCATCCCCCTGAACTGGGCAGTGTCAAAGTCCGGATCACCTCGGACCGTGGGCATTTAAATATTTCCCTCCACCCCCAGAATCACCAGGTGGCAGGCATTCTTGAGCGGCACTTGCCGGCACTGCAGCAGTCACTGGCAGATCAGGGCATTGATATTTCTGATTTCCAGGTAAGCGTGGATTCCGGCGGCGAAGAAGGACTTCCCCAGTTTGAGGACCAGGGGTTTGACGGACAGCAGCACCGGGCTTCCAATCCGGAAGCCGTGGAAGGCGAACCGGAAGTTTGGATGGAGAATCAGACACCGGCCGGAGACGGCTCCGGATCGGGTTTGAGTTTAAGGGTTTAATCCCGGAGGGACTAGGTGATGAGCAATATTGAGGCATTGCAGGGATTCGGCTCCCTGACAGGGATGCAGAAAAACGATTCAGCCGATACGCTGGGCAAGGAGGATTTCTTAACCCTGCTGGTCACTCAGCTGCAGAACCAGGATCCTCTGAATCCGAGTGATCCGACGGAGTTTACAGCTCAGCTGGCGCAGTACAGCTCTCTTGAGCAGCTTCATAACCTCAATGACAGCATGGCGGCTTTTGAGTCGGTACAGGCCGAATCCGAGCGTTTGTCCGCCCTGTCTTTGATCGGTAAAAACGTGGTGTCCGACTCGGATACCTTCCGGTATGAGGGCGGCACCACGGAATTGGGATATCAATTTGACAAGGATGTGGAGCAGGCAACCCTGTATGTAAAAAACGGGGCCGGCCAGGTGATCGATGAGATCCGGGTCAACGCCCCCGGAACCGGCGAGAACTTTATTTCCTGGCCGGGTTCGGAGGCAGAGGGCGAGGATCTGCCGACGGGGCAATACAGCCTTGAAGCCATCGGCCATATGGAGGACGGGATGGTGGTTCAGGGCGGCACCCGGGTGAGCAGCCTTGTCACAGGAGTGGATTTCCTTGGTTCCGAGAATATGCTGCTGACCGAAAACGGCAATTTTCTGCTGTCTGATATCAGCAGGGTCAAAGTTTCGACAGTATCGGATTGAAACCCGGCATATGTATCCTCAGCCGTATGGGGACAGATTTCAAATTAGACCTTCGCAACCGTATGGGGACAGATTTCAAATCTGAACTTCGCAACCGTATGGGGACAGATTTCAAATCTGTCCCCCTTTTAAGATAAAATTCACAAGGAGGATGGAATATGGGTTTAGGCGGCGCAATGAACAGTGGCATTTCAGGACTTCAGTCCTTCTCCAATGCCATGAGCGTGATCGGAAACAACCTGGCCAACACAAACACCGCCGGGTTCAAGGCCAGCCGCACACTGTTTTCTGATTTGATGCCCGATACGGTCACGGGATCCGGCGGCAGCAGTCAAATAGGCCGTGGAGCGGGCCTTTCCGTGGTAGATGATATTTTTAAACAGGGCTCGATTGAGAGCACCAGTTCCAACCTGGATCTGGCCATTGAGGGGTCCGGTTTTTTTATTGTTCGCAACCCGGACAATCAGACGAACAACTATACCCGCGCGGGTACGTTTCGCCTGGATGAGCAGGGCTATCTGACCAATCCGGAAGGCTATGTTGTGCAGGGCTACCTAAGCAACGGAGAAGGCGGGTTCGAGGACCTGACAAGCGATATCCGGATCAATACCCGCTCTTTTGTACCCGGCCAAGCCTCATCCGAGGTGGGGCTCACCACCAATCTGGATGCCCAGGACGGGATAATGACCTGGGATCTAAGCAATCCAACCCTTTCCTCAAACTTTGCCACGACTTCCGAAGTCTACGACTCGCTCGGCAATACGCATCTGATTACCACCTATTTCACCAAGACGGGCGATAACACATGGGACTACCATCAGACCGTGCCGGCCGAGGATATCAGTAATGCCGCCGGCAATCCAACCAATGGAATGGCGACCCTTTCAGGCGGACCTGTAACCGGGGC
>JAGYOT010000484.1 GCA_018399455.1 Desulfobacterales bacterium | reverse complement strand
AGGTGGTGGGTGAAGCCGAGAACGGGTGCCAGGCGATCGAACAGGCCAGAGAGCTTCATCCGGATGTCATTGTAATGGATATTTCCATGCCTGAGATGGACGGTATTGAAGCGACCCGCCGGATTAAGGCTGAGATGCCGCATATTCGGGTGATAGGGCTTTCGATGTACGAGGACGAATGCATCGCGTCAAAACTGCGGGAATCCGGGGCTGAGGCGTTTATCAACAAGTCTGCGTCATCGGCTGAGCTCCTCAGGGCCATATACGGAAACGGGTCATCCCTATAAGAAGCCGTTGCCGAAACACCGAATAACCGATGCCAGTGCCCGGTCATAGGGCCGAAACGAATGGTTTTCTTGTCAACATTCCAATCATAATAGCGTTTATCTGGTTCATCATACTGGCCATGCTGCCTGGATCAGTGGATCTGCAGGGGACCGGCGTGGCCTCAAACCATGAAGGAGGGTCGCTATGAATTTGGGAGAACTTGTAGCCCGCAATGCCCGTACTGTACCTAACAAGGAGGGCGTGATTTACGGACAGGCACGTTATACCTGGAGGGAGGTAAATGAGCGCTGCAATGCCGTCGCCAACAGTCTGATCGCGGCAGGTGTGAAGAAGGGCGATAAGGTCGCCATGTGGATGAGCAATACCGATAATTTCGTTTTTGCCTTCTACGGCATCGTCAAAACCGGGGCTGTTGTTGTGCCGCTCAATTTCCGGCTGGCGGCGCCGGAAGCGGAGTGGATTTTTGATCACTGTGATGCTGTAGCAATGCTCTTTGATGCTGAATTCAGCCAGGCCGTCCAGGAGATGGCTCCCCGCCTGAGCAAGATAAAGACATATTACTCCGGCGGAGAGCGCCTTGAAGGGTGTACGCCTCTGGCCGAAGTGTATGCTTCGGGAAAGACCTCAGATCCGGGGGTGAGCATCGATGAATGGGACGAAAGCGAAATCATCTATACCTCAGGCACCACAGGCCGTCCGAAGGGGGCTGTTTTGACCCATCACAATCAGATGGTGGTGGTGACGACCGTATGTTCTCTGGTACAGATCATGCCCAGTGACCGGATTTTCCATGTGGCGCCCCTGTTCCACTCGGCTGAACTTAATCTATACCTCAATCCCGGCACGTATATGGGGGCTACGCATGTGATCATGAAAGAGTTCAGCCCCCAGGCGGTCCTGGAGACGATTCAAAATGAGCGGATCACACAGTTTTTTGGCGCTCCGGTCATGTATCTCTTCATGATGAAGGTCCCCAATTTTGACGACTATGACCTCAGCTCAGTACGTTATTTCGGCTACGGCGCTGCCCCTATGGCAGCCGAGCAGGTTAAACGAATGATCGCCAAGTTTAAAACCGAAAGCTTTTTCTGTCTCTGCGGTCTTACCGAAGGAGGCCCCGGCGGGGTGGCCCTGCGGCCCGAGGACCAGATCCGCAAGGCCGGAGCCGGCGGCACCTATATCGTCAACATGGAAACCAAACTGGTCGACGATAAAGACAACGACGTCACCGAGCCCGGTGTCGTCGGCGAACTGGTTATCAAGGGCGAGACCACGATGAAAGCGTATTACAAAAACCCAGAGGCCACGGCAGAGACGATCCGGGATGGATGGGTCCACACCGGAGATCTCGGAACCATGGATGCTGAAGGCTATATCACCCTGGTGGACCGGAAGAAGGATATGATTATCACCGGGGGCGAAAATGTTTACAGCAAGGAGATAGAGGAGGCCCTGGCTGGGCACCCGGCCGTTTCTCAGGGGGTGGTCATCGGCGTGCCTCACCCCGAATGGGGGGAGACGGTTATGGCCGTGGTTGTGCCCAACACGGATATGAGCTTGACGCTGGAGGAACTGAAGGAGTTTTTGGTCCCCAAACTGGCTGATTACAAAATTCCGAGAATCCTTCAGTTGGTAGACGCCCTTCCAATGAATGTCTCGGGCAAGGTTCTCAAATTCAAGCTCCGGGATGAATTCAAGGACACTGCGGCTTAACCATGGCCCACCCGTTCAGTGCCTGATCCAGTAATAGCCTGGCAGGCTTAACCCACAAAGCTGGCCGGGGGCAGGGGCGATATGGGCATCAAAATACTCCTGCCCCTGATTTTATCAGAATTTGTCTGGGTGGGGAGGTTTTTGCCTGCGGCCCTGGGAGGCAGCGATGTTTGTATTCAGAAATTTGATGGCTTCGTAAAAAGTCCAATATCTGCGTTGCGCTGCATCCCTCGGAATTTCACGTACTCGTATGTACGCTGCATTCCTCGGGATTTGCGACGCCCTCTGATCTTAAATTGATCTTGAACTTTTTTCTTTGCCATCCAGAAACTGACTTTTTACAGTGCCATCAATTTTTTGATTCCGTTCTTCGTCA
>JAGYOT010000483.1 GCA_018399455.1 Desulfobacterales bacterium | reverse complement strand
CCGGACATCCGGGACCGCGACCGGCAGCAACCCGACGAGGGTGCCGGGGAGAATATCCGCAGGGTATTTGGCGAGTCTTCGGGAGGCGATGGGATCCGGACGATGGAGGCAATGGAGGTGCCCAGCTGCTTTCGGTTGGAGAAGCAGATCAATGCTTTTTTTGATTACCTGGACCGGCAGGGGTTTCTTGATGCCGCATTAGTTGAAGCAGAAAGTTCCCGCCAGGTATTTGATCAAATGATCTCTGCCATTTCTAAAAACCCGCCGCTTGTTGTGGGTGAGACACGGGATATGGTGAGCCTGATGCACAATCAGGCCCATTTTTTCCGCATCCTCGACAAGGAGCGAATCCAGCTGGTTCGCTATATTTTCAATTCAGACGCCGATGTGCTGGAACATGCCATGAGCAACTTCTATGACTACTATGTAGAAAAGGGCGGTTGCGGAGAAAAGGATTATCCGGCAATCTCACTGGAAACCCTTTATGAATACGCCAGCTTTTTCTTAAACACGTTTTCCGGAAAAAGTTATATGATGCGCAGATCCTCCGCCATCCGCTGTCTGGTCAGTTACTACAGCGTCCGTGTGCTCGACAAGGCCAACAGGGCAAGGCTGAATCGGTATGGAATTGACATCCGCCCGCATATCGCGCTGGCTCTGGATTCCGTAAGGCATCAGAACAGCCTGATATATCAAGATATTTATCTTGAACGCCTTGCCCGCTTGCAGGCAAAGTATCGGTGAGACGGCCGTTATTCCGTCGTGTTTTTCAAGATCTGACGCCAGTATTCCAGCCGCTGCCCGATGGTTTTCTCATAGCCGCGGTCTGTGGGGCGGTAAAAGCTCCGGCCTTTGATCTTATCCGGCAGGTAGTGCTGCACCACGCCGCCTTCATAGTCATGAGGATACTTGTAGCCTTCGGCGTAGCCCTGCTCCTTCATCAATCGGGTGGGGGCGTTTCGGATCGGATAGGGAACGGGGAGTGTTCCTGTTTTTTTTATAAGTTTAAGAATTTGGCCGTAAGCGGTGTACACCCGGTTGCTTTTGGGTGCGCAGGCCAGATAAGCGGCTGCCTGGGCAAGGCTTAAGTCGCCTTCCGGGGAGCCCAAAAAGCGATAGGCTTCCATGGCATCCATGGCAAGGGTCAAGGCCCGGGGGTCGGCGTTTCCGATATCTTCCGAGGCAAACCGCACCATACTGCGGGCAATGTAGAAAGGGTCCTCGCCGGCCTCCATCATGCGGGCCAGCCAGTACATGGCTGCATCCGGATCACTGCCGCGCAGACTCTTATGAAACGCGGAAATGAGATTGTAGTGCTCTTCTCCGGCTTTGTCGTAGGACAGCGCTTTTCGCTGAATCGCGGTTTCCACGTCTTGGCGGCTGATCTCGGTTTTTTGGCCGGATTGGGCGCTAAAGGCGGCGATCTCCAGGGCATTTAGCGCAGCCCGGGCATCGCCGTCCGAAATGGATACGATGTGGTCCAGGGCAGCTCTGGATAATGAAAGGCCCGTCCCTTCAAGCCCGTTTTCCGTATCCGCCATGGCGCGCCAAAGCAGCTTTTCCATTTCCTCGTCGGCGATCGGATACAGCGGGATGACCTGGCAGCGGGAGAGAAGGGCGGCGATGACCTCAAAGGAAGGATTTTCCGTGGTGGCGCCGATAAGGGTGATCAGCCCGCTCTCTACATGATGGAGAAAAGCGTCCTGCTGGCTTTTGTTGAAGCGGTGGATTTCATCAACAAACAGGACGGTTCGTTTTTGGTAGAGTTTCTGCTGCTCTTCGGCCTTGTCGATGACGCTGCGGATGTCTTTGACCCCCGAGAGAACCGCTGAGAAGTGGACAAACAAGCAGCGGGTCTGCTCGGCGATAATCCGGGCAATTGTGGTTTTCCCGGAGCCCGGCGGTCCCCACAGAATCATGGAGAACAGACGGTCGCAGGAGACGGCGCTGTAAATCAGGGACCCCGGGCCTGTTGCACTCTGCTGACCAAGGATCTGCGCAAGTTTCTTTGGCCGCATGCGATCGGCCAGGGGACGGGCGGCGCTGCCTGCCTTTCTCGCGCAGGCCTCAAAAAGATCAAGGGTATCCTCTGAATTTTTTGGCGAGCTTTTCCGTGAGCTTTTGGCCGAAGGTTCAGGGGAATTTTTTGAGGTGTTTTCCGGGGGTGCCATATCAATCCGTCAAACCTGTTTACGGGCTTTTGGGCGCTTAGCCGGTTTCCTGCTCATTGGTGGCTTCTCCCCCGGCTTATTTTTTGTGCCCTTCTTCTTCCGGGGTTCGCTTTCGCCGCGTTTGCGGAAAAAAAGGCGCAACGGCACCCGGTCCAAGCCGGTTTCAGCCCGGATTTGGTTAATAAGGTAGCGTTTGTAGGAAAAATGAACG
>JAGYOT010000482.1 GCA_018399455.1 Desulfobacterales bacterium | reverse complement strand
GGCCATCTCGGCCGCAGTTTTTATCAAATAGGCATACAAAAGCCCCCTGACCCCCGTGCCCATGCCAAGCAGCACCAGCACCAGGGCGACCTCGAAAAGCGAGGCCCCGACGTTAATTGCCTTTGCAGCGGCGACCTCCTGCAGACCCTGCAGGACCGAGCGAAACCCTCCGAACGTAGACTCCAGGCAAAACGCCAGAGCCGTTCCCATGACCATGAACCCGGCAAGCGGCTGCATCCCGGAAGAGACGCCAAACATGCGCAGCAAAAACGGCAGCACAAGGTGGAGCGCCAGGTAGAACAGGCCGGAAAAAAGGGCCATGCAAAGGATGCCGGTTGAAAGCAGGGCCCCGATCCCTTCCGTGTCGCTTTGACCATGGAGCCGGGCGGTGAATTGGATATAGGCGTTGTGAACTCCGATGGCCCCCATGCCCGCGTAAGAGAGAATGACAAAACAGATGGCCCACAGGCCGAACTCGGCCAGGCTGACGTAACGAAGGATAAACGGGGTGATCGCCAGGCGGGCCAAAAAATAGACGCCCACCGCACCCACGCCCGCCACGGCGTTGACGGCCGCTTTACGCCCGACCGCGTCCAGCCGGCCGGCTGCTCCTTCAGCCGGCTCAGCCGCCCGGTTTTTTTCGCAAGAGCCTGCCCTAGTGATCAACAAAACCCTCCTGGTCCCAGACCTCCTCGCGGAATTTGGGCATTATCCCGAAATTCTCCAGCACGTCCGTACCGAGTTTGAGCACCTTCAAAAAGGGCATGTAGTCGTTTACCGCGTAGTTGAACCGGGTCATGCCGGTGGCGGCCACGTACAGGATATCGTCGTCCTCCATGACAAAATTCCTGGCGAAGTTCCCGGTTTCGATCATTTCCGAAAGGGGGACCGGCATAACGCGCCCCCTTCCGTCCTCCCCGGCACGGACAAGGTAGATTTCCTCCTTATCCCCGCCACGAGCGGGACCACCGGCCATCATCAGCGCATCCATAACGGTCAGGCGGCCGGTCAGCTGGTAGGCGCCGGGCTCCCTGACCTCGCCCATGACATAGACCATCTCGGTCCGGCTCTCGGGAATGTAGATGAGATCGTTGTTTCGGATCCTTGCGTTTAGGCGCATGTTCCCGTTTCTCAGGAGTTCGTTCAGGTCGATCCATATGATGGTATCATTGCCGCGGATAATCGCGCACCGGGTAAGGTATGTGTCTTTGGCCACCTCAGAGTAGCCGCCGGCAAGGGACAGGGCTTCAAGCAGCGTCCCTTCGCCCGGGAACTCCACCACCCCCGGGTTTTTAACCCGGCCCAGCACAAAGGCCTTATTGTTTTTGTAGTCCTGGACCTCCAGGGTGACCTCGGGGTGGGTGTAGTATTTTCTGAGCCTGCGCGTAATCTCGTCTGCCACCTCGGCCCGGGTCCGGCCCGCCGCCTGCATGAAGCCGATGCGGGGCAGCGTGATTTTGCCGTCCGGACCCACGACGATGCGCGAATCCGCAAGCTCCTGCCGGCCCCAGACCGATACGCTCAATACGTCTCCGGTGCCGATAACGTAATCCTCCCGCCGGCCGTCTGCAGAGAAGGTCTCCACGGCTTGGGGGGTGGCGAACCGGCCGGACTTTTCCTGTTTCTCGATTTCAAAATCCGCGCCTGCAAAATCAGCGTCCGGCTTGTCCGCAGACCCGGTTTGCGGCGAGATCCCGCCGCAGCCGAAGCCTGCGGCCGCCAGGGCGAGCAGCAGCAGCACGGAGGCCCAAACGATTCTCCTTTCTCCCCTGATCCGGCAGCCGGCGTAAATCCCGGCGGCACCGGCCTGGCTCTTCTTCCCCGGCGGGCGACCCCCCGGCCCGGAACAGCTCACTTCGGGCTTTGCCCTGGTTTTTCTGAATCCGAGTCTCATTCTCCTCCGGCTCCATACAATGGCTGGGGTTTACCGCAATTGTTCATTTTTTACGTTATTAACTTATATTTACTAATTTTTTGACTTAATATTTTTTTCTATATTATAGTTTATAATTTCTTATTATTGACCAGGTTAAAGTTTTTACCTAAAGTAGCCCTTGGCCGATCCGGGATAGCCTTTCAATAAGATGAAAATATTTTGCAAAAACCAAGCCAAAAATTTCAACAGGAGAAAGCCATGAAGCAAGGCGCTTCCATTCGTGCGGTCGCTGTCCTGAGAACCAACTCTCCGGCATTCCTGGACTGTGTTTTCGAAGCTTACCAACGGGGAGAAACGGTGCTGCCCCTGCGCAGCCGGGACTTTCTCGTCCAGGTGAAGGGCGTGGCGGTAAGCGCCGGCGTTCTAAAGTCGATTAAAGTAAAGAAATAAGCTGATTGCTGGCATGCCGCCCGCATGCCGGAATGCTTGACAGGAAAACGGGAAATCAA
>JAGYOT010000481.1 GCA_018399455.1 Desulfobacterales bacterium | reverse complement strand
AGGGGCGGCCATGGCGCTTATGGCCGGACGGGCTCTGCAACCGGGATCCAGGGGCACTGGAAGCGGCAGCCGACCGTTTTGCTGATCAGATGGCCTATATTCGGTTTCTTCAATACCTGTTTTCTAACCAGTGGGCTCGGCTGAAAGCTTTTTGCGGCAGCCGCGGTGTTCGTCTCATGGGGGATATGCCCATTTATGTGCCTTATCACAGCGCGGATACCTGGAGCCGGCCGGAGTTGTTCAAGCTGGATGCATACCGAAGGCCATCAGTGGTGTCCGGGGTTCCGCCGGATTACTTCAGCAGTACCGGCCAGCGCTGGGGGCACCCGGTCTACCAATGGGAGAGGCACCAGGAAACCGGTTTTGAATGGTGGGTGCAGCGCATCCGGCATAACCTGGCGCTTTTTGACTATCTGCGGATAGATCATTTCCGCGGCCTGGTAGCATATTGGGAAATTCCGGCAGAGGAGAAAACTGCGATCAAGGGCAGGTGGCGGCAGGTGCCCTCGGAGGATTTTTTCCGTACACTGTTGCGGAATATCCCTTATCCGCCCCTGATAGCCGAAGATCTGGGGGTGATTACGGCAGAAGTCCGCGAAACCATGCGTCTATTTCAGCTGCCGGGTATGCGGGTGCTGGTTTTCGGCTTCTCAGACGATCCCGGCCGCAACCCCAATGCCCTGCATAATGTGGGATATGACTGCGTGGTGTATACGGGTACCCACGATATCAACACCGCCCGGGGATGGTATGAAACGGAAGCCTCCGAAGCCGAACAGGAGCGTGCTGTTGGCTATTTTGGAAGGCCGCTTGACGGTGAAGGGTTTGCCCTGGAACTGATCCGGGCCGTGTTGATGTCTCCGGCGCGGTTGGCAGTGATTCCCATGCAGGATCTTTTAAAACTGGGCGGAGAGGCCCGAATGAATCATCCAGGCCATACCGGCGGTAATTGGCTGTGGCGGATGCGGCCGGAGGCGTTGAATGCCGAGCTCAGCAGGTGGTTGCGCTCCCTTACGGAATTATATGGAAGGCTTTGATCAAACTAAAAGGGTGACACTCCCGGCGATCAGGCTGCTTGCGTAGTCCTTGAATGCAAAGCCCAGGGCCGGTCCGATTACGCCTAAAATCGCTAATGGGAAGGGGTTTGACTTGGAAAGCGCCTGATATGCTAAACAAGATCCCGGGGAATACGCTCGTTCCAGCTCCGGCTGAAAACGCGGCTTTCGCCCTCATAGGCGTCGAATTCGGCGCGAATGTGAAAATGCGAGGGGCTTGAGGCAATAAGCGTTCGGGTCTTTGTCCGAACTTCTCACGGGCCCCGTTCAAGGAAAATGTATACCTACTTGACCGATCGCGTCGAAAGCTATTCCGAAATCGAGCCCTATTTTCCCGTATGGCGTAATCTCCTTGTCAGTGAAGGCGTACTTTCGGTCATAGAAATCGAGCATGATGCTGAATCAATGGATGTCGCCCCCATTGGCAAAGGCACGGACGGAACGGCATTAAGATAAACAGATCAGCGGCAGCTCCGGTGCGGACCTGAATGGATTAAACAGATCAAAATTCCGACAGATACAACCCTCTTGATGTGTTTTCAGAGGGGATGTTTCATAAGCTGTTTTCCGGAAAGGAGGTGTTTTCCCCTCAATTAAACGAAGTCCTTTTGATATTTCACGCTTTGGATATTATCGGAATACGCATGCTCATGAAGCCCCTCATTACTTCGTCATTTCATCTATCTTTTTCTTAAGCTCGGGGCCGTTTTCAAAGGAGCTCCTGATTTCATTGTATTTTTTTACACTTAACCCATTGCTTTCAAAGGAAAATCGCGTTAAACGCCAATTTTTTAAAGGGTACGGCATCAAAATTCATGTCTGAAGCCCCCCGTGTGACAAACGATTATATGGCAGAATTTATTGTGTCCGGCCCCATAATGTTTTTTTTGCCGGCCAAACCGAAAGAGAGCAGGCTATAAACAGAGCGGGCCTGTTGGATCTTGAACAAGCCCGCTCAAATTTTTAATGATATTTAGTTAAATATTTTTGGCTAAAATCAGCCTGATTAGGGAATTCTCATTTAAAAGCGCATTCCTTTCATCAGTTGCCCATGTTTTCCACCTTCCTCTGGAGTTCGGGGCTCTCCTGCACGGCCCGGCTGATGTCATTGTATTTGCTTACGCTCAGGCCCTCATCCTCTATGGCACCAATCATTTTTTGAGTGTATTTGTCCTGAAGCTCCTGAGCTTTTTTAGTATCACTGATATCGCTTAGGGCATTGGAGTACTCTTTTCTGATTTCATCAACAGCCGCTCTTGCCCCAGCGAACTTCTGAAGGTCTTTTTCGCTGAAATTGGCAGGTTGCTGTGCCGGGTCCTGGTGCTCCCGCTGCTGATAT
>JAGYOT010000480.1 GCA_018399455.1 Desulfobacterales bacterium | reverse complement strand
AAAACGTCGATAAAGCCCAGGAAATTATTGAAAAAGTACCCGAAAATAAACGCAGACCGTATTTTCGATGGACTGAAGCAGATGTGCTATGTGCCGCCGGCAATTATACGGATGCCAGGAAGGTACTGGTGCAATGCGCAGAAAAAGATAAACGCTCGCGCCACAAGGCTCTTTTGAAATTGGCAAAAATTGATTATGTGCTCGGCAAACATGAAAAGGCCTTTGCCTGGGCGAAGGAAGCGGATATTTTCCTGAGACAAAGATGGGAAAGTCGTTCGGCCGAGGGTCTGTTCCTTCAGGCGGCCTCTCTCTACAGGCTGGGAAGAAACGATGAATCTCTCGCAATCGCACTGGAGCTGAAAGAAATCGATCCCTCGTTTCCAAAGCTGGATAAGCTACTGAAAGCCTTGCGCCCTGGCCCGGTATACGGGCTGTTTGCCAGAAAAGAGGATGACATGGGCGCTTGACCAGAAATTTATCTGCTACCGGTATCAAAAATACACAAAGGAAACTGCGGCAACGGATTCCTTTAACCGTTGGATCAAGAGGTGGTGCTGATGGAAAATCCACTTTCGTTGGAAGTCAAGAAGACCCATGGCGCGGTTGATTATTCCTTGTTGTTCGGCAAACTGGAGAAGGCCGTCCTCGAATCCGCTAATTTCGCGACGTGTCTAAAAGTGCTGGGAGATGAAGCCCTCTGGAACCCCCTTGACCCTGAGAAGCGAATTAAATGGGCTCGCCTTGCCCAAATGGCCAGCGGTGTGGATATCGCGCTCAATGTGCTGGGTCAAACAGTGAAAGAGAATGGTTCCAACTTGGCTGTTTGGATGGAACTGGTGGAACTGCTGGATATCCTCGACCGGCGTGAATCCTTGGCAGCATATCTCGCTTCAGCACAATCGGTACTGGATGAAGAATCTTATAAAAAACTAAAAGATCATTGCAGGCCACTGTCTTCCAATGCAGTTGAGGCGGATATAGAGAAAGCGGAGGCTCCACTGGGGCGATTGCGAGTACGCAATCAGGCCATTTCGAGTTTCATGGATTTTTTCTCCGGGCGAGAGGACTGTTTCGCACGCCAGTGGGCCGACAAGGGAGAAGGAAAGTGCGGTTATGTGCCTGTGCGACGACCAATGGAGCCATCGGACGTGGAGGATCACTTGAGTGGTCGGATGACCTATGGAATTTACCTCATGAAAGAGGATGCCACGGTGCTGGTTTCGGTTATTGACCTTGATCTAATCCCCAAACTCAGAACCGGCGGCATGTCCAAGGAGGAAAAGCACTTGGTGAACCGAGAGGCCACCTACGCAGCCACCCGGATAAGGGAAGTCGCCGCTGAATCGCGTTCAAAGCCGCTCATCGAGTTTAGTGGCGGAAAAGGATATCATTTTTGGTTTTTTTTCGATTCACCTGCATCCGCCCGTGATGCCAGGGGATTTTTAAAACGGATAGTAAAGCCTCTGGAAAAAGATCTGACAGTTTTCTCTTTTGAAATTTTTCCGAAGCAAGATACCCTCAGAGGTAAAGGTTTCGGGAATCTCGTGAAACTGCCGCTGGGAATACACCGCCTGACAGGCAAGCGTTCCTTTTTCATCGCATGCAACGACCGCAACACTGATGCACAGTTGCAGTTTCTGCACAAAGTTCCAAAAGTATCATCCGAGGTATTTTTGCATGCCAGCCCCTCTGCAGAAGTAGTCAGTCACCCACGATGGAAAGAATGGAGCACCCGCTTCCCTGATCTAGCCCTCCTGGAAGAGCGCTGTCCTCCTCTTGGTCAGCTGATTGCGGCGGCCAGATCAGGAAAAGCGTTGAACTTCCGGGAGGAAAAAGTTCTGTTCCAAACCGTGGGTTTCGCGGATAAAGGTAAAAGCTTGATCCACGAATTACTTTCAAAAACACCCGAATATAATCCTCATATGGTGGATTACCGGCTAACTCGCCTTTCCGGGAAACCTTTAGGCTGCAGGAAAATTCACTCGCTGTTGGACTATACCGGCGATTTTTGCCCTATTGAAGCGCCCCCTGGCGGATACCTTCATCCGCTTCTGCATCTAGGTCAATGGAAAGACACGACCAAGGGTCGATCCGAGAAAGTAGAGAATCTCGCAGATGCGTTGGAAAACCTTCAAGTCGCGATAGAAAACGTTCGGAGGTTTCTTGCCTGATGGAAGCGGTATATGTTCTCGAGCCGGGAACTTTTTTAAAAAGGGAAGGTGCCGTCCTGAAACTTGTTCGAGGTAATGAAGTGATTTCTTCCATTCCAGCCTCCGGCCTGAAACGTCTGATTTTGATGGGATATGTATCTCTTACCGGTGCGGTGCTGGATTTTCTTATCACAAACCGCATTGAAACGGTTTTTCTGACGCCGACAGGACGATTCAGGGCCAG
>JAGYOT010000048.1 GCA_018399455.1 Desulfobacterales bacterium | reverse complement strand
AAATAGGCCCGGTAGACAATGGGCAGAAAATAGGCGGCGTTTAACAGCGAGCTGAACAGCAATACAGCAAGCATTACAAATGCGCCGGCCTCAAGCGTTCCGATAGCAAGCAGCCATTTGCTGATAAACCCGCCGCAGGGAGGCAGGCCGATCACCGACAGCGATCCGATAAAAAACGCTGCCATGGTCACCGGCATCTGCTTGCCGATACCGGCCATTTCCGAGATGTTTTTAACCCCTGCGGCCACGGCAATGGCGCCGGCACAGAAAAAGAGCGTGATCTTGCCGAATGCATGCATGGCGATATGGAGCATCCCGCCGGTCATTCCCGACTGAGTCAGGAGCGCTGCGCCCAGGACAACATAAGAGAGCTGGCCGATGGTGGAAAAAGCCAGCCGTCGTTTCAGATTGTCCTGCGAAAGCGCGATCAAGGAGGAGACAAGAATCGTCACCGCAGCAATGGCGCAAAGCACAGAGCCAAGATTTATCGCAAGAAGCAGATTCGTGCCAAAAACACCGCTGATCACACGAAATACGCTGAATACGCCGACTTTTACAACAGCCACCGCATGCAGCAACGCACTGACCGGGGTCGGTGCCACCATGGCCGCCGGGAGCCAGGCGTGGACCGGCATAATGGCGGCCTTGGAAAATCCGAAAACAAACATCAGAAGCAGCGGCAGCGCCTGCGCCCATGAGAGGTTTCCCGCCAGGATCCCCTGGCCGGCAAAGTCAAGGGTGCCGGTTTTCATATACACCCAGACCATGGCCGGCAGCACCAATCCAATGGAGCCCCCCAGGATAAAAGCCAGGTACTTACGCCCGGAGCTTCTCGCTTCCGGGTCCTGATGATGGGTCACAAGAGGATAGGTGGACAACGAGAGGATCTCGTAGAATAGGTATAAGGTGAGCAGGTTGGCTGAAAACGCAACCCCTATGGTTGACGACAGGGCGGCGGCAAAAAAGCAGTAATACCGGGTCTGACTGTGTTCGTCAAGGCCGCGCATATAACCGATGGAATAAGCAGACGTCACAATCCACAAAAAGGAGGCCACCAGGGCAAACAAAAGACCGAAGGCATCGACCCTGAGTTTGAGATCAATTCCGGCAAACAGGGGAACGATTGTTAATTCAAGCGTGTTTCCGGCCATCACCGCCGGCACCATGGCGGCAATAATACCGAACTTGATCAATGCGGCCGCAAATGTCCATGACTCACGCACATTGGGCGTTCGGCTGGAGACCAGAACGGGTATGACCGCGAGGGAAACCAGAATGGCAAGTAACGGTTTCAGCGATATCAGGATCATTATCCCCCTCCTGCCAAAACGACCGGCACAATGGGTTCAATAAACCAGGCGACCAGGGTATTGGCGTAAAATCCCATTGCCAGGATCAGTCCGGCCGTGGCCACCAGGGGGACCACCATGCCGGCGGAGGCTTCCTCAAAAACAGGTTCGGCCCCATGCGAATGCATATCAAAAGGCTCAAAATAGCCGATCTCGATGACCCTGAAAAAAAGCAGCGCATTGATAAGACTGCTGATGATAAGGGCTGCGGCAAAGCCGTATTGCCCTGCTGCGATACCGCCTGAGATCAGGTACCACTTGCTGAAAAAGCCGCAGGTGGGTGGAACCCCGATGACCGATAAAGCCCCCGCCACAAAGGCGACCATGGTAAAGGGCATTTTTTGGAAAACCCCCTGCAGGTAGCTGAATTCGTCGCTCATCACACGGCTGACAATGGAGCCGGCGGCCAAAAACAGGCAAAGCGTCATCATGGCATCATTTAAGAGATGCAGCATGGCACCGGTCATGCCTGCAGCATTTCCCAGCCAGAAGCCGCCGACCATGTAAGCGACTTCAACGACAATGATATAGGAGAGCATTCTCTTTAACCGCCGCTGCTTGAACGCCATCACCGATCCCGCCAGGATGGCCGCCACCGCGATCCATATAATCAGATCACGGATGGGCAGTGCCTTAAAAACGAATTCCGGACGGTAAACGGACAGCACAACCCGGATCATGACATAAATCATCACTTTGGTTGTCAGGGGGGCAATAAGACTGGCGCTTGGGCCGGGCGCATGGGAGTATGCGTTGGGAAGCCAGGCATGAAGCGGAAAAAAGGCCATCTTGATAAAAAGCCCCACAAGGCAAAGGATGAAGGAAATCTCGATCAGCGACACTTTCTCTACCTGGGGCAGCAGGGCCGCCAGATCCGCCATATTCAATGAGCCCGTCACCATGTAGAGATAGCCTGTCCCGAACAGATACAGGCTTGCCCCAATGGTGCCCATGAAGACATAGTGCAAGCTTGAAATACGGGCCCGTCCACCGCCCATGCCGATCAGGGCATAACCGGTGAGCGAGGCGATTTCAAGCAGAACATACAGGTTAAACGCATCCCCGGTAATGACGATGCCCATAAGGCCCGTAACAAACAACAAATACAGTGAATAAAAGGCCCCCAGCCGGTTTTCGAACATAGTCAGGGCAACTTCCCGGTTGGCAAGCATATTGATAAGGGCCACCAAAGAAACAAGGATCAGGACAGCCCCGCTTAAGTTATCAATATAGTAAGAAATGCCCCAGGGAGGATTCCAGCCGGCAAGCCGGTAAACCACAGGGCCGCCGGCGATAACGCGTCGCATGAGGAACGCCGCGCATAAAAATGAAGCAAGAAGTCCCGCCACTGCTGCAGGAAAGCAGAGGCGCTTTTGGATCCAGCCGGCGATATTGGCCAGAAGGGCTGCCAGCAAAGGCGAAATGATGATCAGAGCCGGGAGCTGGTCGGTCATCTGAGATTAGACTCGTCTGCTTTTAGTTGTTCGAGTATATTGTCCTCTTCCAGAGTCTCATATCGCTGAAAAATCCCTACGGCCAGGGCCAGGGCAACGCCCAGAGTGGCCACAGAGACCACGATGGCAGTCAGCATCAGCACATGGGGCAGCGGATTCATGTAGTCGGCGGCATGAATCGAATGGGCATGAGCGCCATGGCCATGGATGATGATCGGAATCGTGGCATCCCACTTGGTGGCAATGGAGATGAAAAACAGGATAATCGCAGTCTGAAAAATATTCATGCCGATAATTTTCTTCACCAGGTTGTTTTTGGCGATCATGGCATAAAGCCCGATCATCATTAAGGCCGCTATTCCCCAATAGTTATATTTGGCAATAACAAAATCAAGCATATCCGCAAGGACGGGAGCGTCCATGGATTAGAGTCCCTCGTCGTACCGGCCGGCAGAGGCCAGGTTATAGTAAATCCATATCATTATGGCGGAAACCGCCATTCCCACCCCGATTTCAACCAGCAGGATGCCGTGCGACCTGGCCATTACCGGATCCACCGCCAACAGGCGGGCAAGTGCACTGTAATCAAGCAAATTGGACCCCAGCAAAAGACACGCGAACCCCGTGCCCGCATAAATAAAAAGACCTGCAGAGGATAGAAAGGCGCTCGTTCTTTCGGGAAACAGCCGCGTTGTGGAGCGAAGATCCCGGGATATGGCCAAAAGAATCACCGTCGCGCCAAAAATAACTCCGCCCTGGAAGCCGCCGCCCGGCGAGTGGTGTCCATGGAAAATGACATAAAGGGCAAAAAGCTGAAGAAAAGGCACCATCAAACCGGCGGCCTTGTTTACAACCAGATCGAAAGGCACCCAATGATAATCAATTCTCTCGAACTCTTTGGAATCCACGGGCTCTTTTCCGCCCTGCTCGATGATCAGTATCACGCCGGTGTCGATATGCCGGTAGAGCCGGTGCTGTGCAGGCTTGCGCCGGTACCGGCGAAGCAGAAAGAAACAGGCAATGCCTGCGGCCAAAATAACCGTGGCTTCAAACATGGTGTCATAGCCCCGGTAATCGGCCAGAACCGCAGTAACCAGGTTCGGCACGGCCGTCTCTTTCATGCCGTCTCTAATATAGTCGTCTGACACATGGCGGTTAGCCGGTGCATGCGGATCGCCAAGCGGCGGAAACGAAAACGAGCTGTACAACAGCACGGCTCCGAAAAGCAGAACGCCGATGAATGCGAATCGTTTCAATCCTTGCTGCTCCTTGTTGTACGAAACACAGCGGCGACAAAAAAAACCGTGCTGACGCCGGCGCCTACCGAGGCTTCTGTAAAAGCCACGTCAACCGCACCCATAATGGCCCAGAGAAGACACATCATGAAGCTATAGGCGCTGAATAAAACCGCCGCCCCCAAAAGATCCCTGATGCTGATCGCGGCCAGACCGCAGATAATGACCAGGGTTAGGATAATCACATCAAGCTGCCAAATCATCTTCGCCGCCTCTACTTTCGGCTCCAGTGGACAAGCCCCGCCCGCATGCCCGCATCCGCCATGGCATGCGTCGCAGTTGGACTGGTAATAAAAATAAAGACAACAATCAGCATAATTTTAAGCGCGGTTAACAGGGCGCTGATACTCCAGTCACTCAACACATAAAGGGCCATGCCGCTCATGGTCATAAAAAGCCCCATGGTATCGAGCTTCCCGGCCGGATGGAGTCTTGAATAGACATCCGGAAACCGAATAATCCCCACAGACCCGCCGGCATAAAACACGAGCCCGCCGAGCAAAAGCACAAAAGAGATAACCCCCATCGCAGCCGCTCCTTTACTCTTTATACAGTCCTTTGCGTTTCTGAAAATACCGAGAAGTTGCCAGAACAGCGATAAAGTTTAGCGTGGCATAGGCCAGCGCAATATCCACGAACATATCCACCCGCTGATAAATCAAACCGATCATGATCAAAAGCGCCGTAGTTTTGCTGCCGATGGCATTGGCCCCGATCAGGCGGTCCAGCACTGTAGGGCCGAACACCGCGCGATAGAGAGGCAGCAGCATCAGCACGCACAAGAAAATACCGGTATATATGAATGCGTTTTCCATGCCTTAGGCAAAAATATGTTCGATTTTCTCCTCCATCCGTCCGGGCAGCGCCCGGGCGGATGGATCATCAATCGCATGAACCGTAAATTTTTTCAGAACTGAAACATATATGGTCACGGTCCCGGGTGTCAGCGTAATTGAATTGGCGAATATAAGAAGTGCCATATCTCCTTCCAGTCGGCTTTGGAAGGTCACTATCTGCGGATCAATCTGTTCCTTCATCCGCGGATGAAACGTGAGATACAGCAAATGCAGGTTGGCGAGAAATACCTGGTACAGAAGCCAGGGGATGTAGAGAAAAAACCGCAATACCATCCTTGGCAGGTTTGCGTATTTGACATCGGGAAACAGGAGTTCAGACGAAGTCATTGATACAATGGCGCTTGAAACAACTCCCAGCATCAAATGAAAGGCGTCAAACCGGCCGGAAAGAACTATCCACGTGGCATAGCAGACCCCGAAAGTCATCAGCTTTGCTCCGATCCGTGCCTCACGCAGCCATTCGGCGCTTTTCGCAAGCCCTATCATAATCCTCCCCTGTTTCTGTCTTTAGATTAGTCATAGGCAGACGAGAATGCAAATAAAACCAGCTCAACCGGCGGTATGGTTCTCTCAAAAGGGTTCAGCGTAGTATCTTAACAAATGCTTGGAGTACTACTGTTTCAAATCGCTTGAAGATAAACTTAAAAGAATCATGATATAACGGGAAAACAGAATCCTATTGTCCGGATTATGAATTTTTGATTTTTGGAGAATACACGACTTTGAGCAGATTTTCAAGAAAAAGATCGAGCAGGAAACGAAAAAGCGCAACGCCTCTTTTTAAGCTCCCGGGAAACTCCCAACGCCATGCCGAAAAGCAGCCGGGCCTTTGACAAAGTAGTTCGACTTACAAAATCGTTACGGGACCTCCCAGTTTCCCGGGTTCATGATCCCGTTCGGATCCAGGAGCGCCTTGACCCGCTTGATGAGGCCTGCGGTGTTTGGATCCATTTTTTCAAGAACCATCTGCTGGGCCGGCCGCTCTCCCTTCCATATCATACCGCCCAGCTCCAGGGTGACCCGGTTGGAGTCTTCAAGCGCCATCCGCGCGCGTTCGATATCCTTTTCATCCCCGCGGTTAAAAGAATAGTTGAAGCCGAACATAACGCTGTTGCCCTGAAGCACCTGATGGACGTAAGAGCAGATCATGTCGTATTGATGAGCGATCTCGATGCCCCTGTGCCAGGCCGCCGGCACCTGGTCCACGGACAGAATCGCGCCGGTGTACTGAAACCCTCCGCCCTCACGGAAATCCGCAGCCAGGGCGGCCAGCGGCGGAACATCCAGAAACCGTTTTTCAAGTGCCGGATGAAGGTCCCGGACAAACCCGATGGGCTGGCCGCCATGAAAGTTTTTGAACAGATTCTTGTAAGCGCTTTTTTTTAGCTCGATTTCCTCCTTAAAATGGCCGGAAACGATCACGACCAGAAACGCATGATTCATCCAGTCCGGCTTCTCCTGCATGATCAGGAAAAAATCCTCCGCCATATCAAGATACATAACCTCGGATATTGCCTCGGGCAAAAGATCAACGGCATCGGTTTGAAAGGCCATGACCTCACGGAATGCAGGCTTTGGAAAAATTTTCAGGGAAAGCTTTGTGGCAACCCCGGTGGTACCGTACCAGCCGACAAAAAGCCCTGCCAGATCCGGCATGGGGCCCTTTGTAAACCACTTTTCATCCAGCGAACAGGAGCCGATCCGGGTAATCTCTCCCGTGGGGAGAACAACCTCCATGCCGCCGATCATATCCGAGTTCACTCCGTATCGCGGCGAGATATGGCCGTGCCCCTGGATCAGGGCATTTCCCGTTACGGTTGCCGTCGGCGGCGCCTCCGGCGTTGAATGCTGGAATCGGGGATGATGCTGTTTCAAATATTCCCTGAGCGCCCCCTGGGAGACGCCGGCCTCGATCAGGGCATACCGGTTCATCTCATCAACTTCCAGAATCCGGTCCATTCGTTTCATATCCAGGACAATCCCGCCGCGCCGGGGAACCACCAGGCCGGAAAGGGAAAGCCCGCCGCCCAGCGGAGTGACCGGAATATTGCGGCTGTTTGCCAGCCGCAGGACCTGTTGCACTTCTTCAACCGTCTTGGGAAGCACCACATAATCGGCCTGTCCTGCCGGCTGAGCGCCGGAATCCCGGGAATAAAGATAACGCTCCACCAGGTCCTCGGATACGCGATCGCTTCCAACAATATCGACTAATGCCTGATACGCACTCATGACAACTCCTAGCGTTTAAAACAACTGCTCCGCGACCAGTTCCGAGATCTCCCGGACCTGGATGCGGCCATCAAGATTTTGGGACTTAACCGCATCCTCGAGCATCAGGGTGCACACCGGGCACGCAGTGACTAAAAACCCGGCGCCCTTATCCGCCCCCAGCATGTCCGCCCCCAGCGTATCCGCTGCCTCCCGGACCCGGACTTTCGCCGCAGTCTCTGCCCCGCTTGAGACCAGATCCGTAAAAAAATTACCGCCCCCGCCTCCGCAGCAAAGGGCGTCTGCGCCGCTTCGTTTCATTTCCACGCGTTCAATGCCGGGCAGCAGATCCAGTACCTGGCGCGCGGATTCATAGTCCTGATTGTGTCTGCCCAGGTAGCAGGGATCATGGAACGTTGCCTTCCTGGGAAATGCAAAATCCGGGGAATCCGGCAGTTCAATCGCAGGAAGGCGCTCCACCAGCAGCTGCGTGTAATGAAAAACCTGAAACTCTCCGCCCAGTTCCGGATAATCGTTTTTTAAGGCATTGTAGCCGTGCGGGGAAAGGGTCACAACCTTTTCCACCCCCAACTGCTTGAAAACGTCTATATTCCGTTCCGCCAGATGCTTAAAGAGCTCGGTTTCCCCTAAAGCCCGTGCTTCGTTTCCATCCGAGCCCTCCTTTTCCCCCAGGATGCCGAATGACAGCCCCAGCTTCCTGAAAACATTTGCCACGGATCGGGCAATCCGGGCTCCGCTCTCGTCAAAGGAGCCTACATCCCCCACATAAAAAAGGTATTCCTGTCCGGCATAGGACTCAATCCCGAGTTCCGAAGCCCAGTTGCCGCGCTTTTTCCGGGGCATTTTATAGGGATTGCCGTGTTCGAGCAGCCGTGTAAGATAGTCCCGGACCTGCGGGGGTAGTCTTCCCTCATCGACCAGGGCCGCCTTGGCCGCGATAAACGCGTTTAACAGCTGATCCTTGAATTTTGGGAAAATACAGTGTTCCACACAATTATTGCAGGTGGCGCACGAGAAAAGCACCTCCTGGAACCTGGCATCCGCCTGGATGTTTCCGTCAAGCCAGGCTCTTATCAGCCACATGCGCCCGCCCGGAGAAAAGGATTCAAACCGGTATCGCAGGTACGCCGGACAATTGATGTCCGAATAGTCGCTGGGCAGCTTGCAGAATCCGCAGCGAAAGCATCGGTGAAGAATTTCTTCGTATTGCATGATAAGGTCTCCCGGGTTGGACAGCCTTGTGCCGCCCTATTCCTCAATATAAAACCGCCAGGCGCAGTACCACTCCTCAGGATGCGGGTCCGGCGGACAACCGATGCATTCTGTTTTGATCCGATCGTCAACAGATCGCGCAAAATAGGGATATTCCACGAGGCCCACCGACTTGCAGGGGTAATCCTCCAGCCCTTTTCGCTTACGCGCCCATTGGACACGGCATTCATTCATCTGGAAAACAAAGCTGTCCGGCTTCTCTTCCGAAAAGGACTGTTTATTGATATTGGCATAGAGCCGGAAGCCAAGTGCCTTTTTCAGGCCCTCAAGACCCGGGCGCTTCGGCATGTTCAGAAAATTCTTGATACTCCAGGCCTCAAACGGAGAAAACCGGGTCCAGCAGGAATCATTGCACCGCTTGGCGTCATACATCCCGTGCTTGAACTCAACAGACTGAAACCAGACCCCGTCATTGGCCAGCCAGTTGACGGAAAGGGTGTTGATAAGCTCCATTAATTTCTCCCGGGACATTGAGGCCAGAGGGGCGGGCAGGTCTTGAGCGGCCATTTCAAACCCCAGGATCTTGGACAGCCGCTTCATCTGGATATTAAAGCTTTTCGAAGACGCGTCCTCCAGTACATCCAGCGCCATGTCCGTGCGCAGCTGGTGATGCACCTCGTTAAACCAGAAGCCGTAATGCATCACAATACGGTGGAAAAGGTTCAGTGTATATCGGGCCAGGTCCTCATTGGCCAGATCCTCCAGGGAGTCGATGTTGTCCGGCATGTTTTGTCTCCTTTTATCAAAGTACGAATTGCACTAAACTGCCGGGGACAGGCTGAAGTCTGCCCCCATTCCCAAAAATAACAAAATCAATCCGTCTGAAGCTCCTCAATCTCCGCATAGTAATCCAGCGACTGGGGGTTCTGCAATGCATCCT
>JAGYOT010000479.1 GCA_018399455.1 Desulfobacterales bacterium | reverse complement strand
CTAACGAGAGTCACTTTGCGCTATGGTAAAAGAAACTATTTGCCGCTTCTGCGGCGTTCAATGCCTGGTCCGCCTTTTCACTTGCAGCGTTCACCTTCTCCTGCAGGCCCTCAACGGACTTGGTGGTCGCGCACCCACTGACGGACAGCGCAACCACAACAAAAATAATAAGGCCAACTACCCCTACCACTGCTTTGCGTGCGCGTTTCATCGTTTAACCTCCTTTTATTTATAGTTATATTCTCCCGACGAGTACGGGGAGCCCATTTTTTTTGTCAATGCATCTGCGGACCTTTTCCCATACGACCGCCTGCATCAGACCCGCTTGTCTGATCAGCCCATGCACCCGGCGCGTCAAATCCCTGTGGGGGCTGTATAAATCGGGATGCACTTCAAGATATATCCGGCCTTGCTTAATGCCTATCTTTACCGGCTCGTGAACGATCTCCACCCGCGTCCCCACCGGCGTTTCCTCGAAAAGCTGCGAAATATGCTCGGGGTAAAGACGAAGACAGCCGTGGCTTACCCTTCTGCCAACCCCCCATGGAAAATTGGTGCCATGGAGACCGATATTTCCGGCTGAGAGACCCAGCCAGTACTTGCCCAAAGGGTTTTGAGGGCCCGGCGGAATTACCGCCCGCGGAAATTTGTGCCTTGCAGCCGGCGGCACCGTCCAGGAGGGATTTTTTTGGCGCTCCACAACGAAGCATACAGCCAAGGGCGTCTCAAATCCTTTTCTTCCGATGCCGATGGGATAGGTTTTGACCATGCCATAGCGCTTAAAAAACCGGTAAATCCGCATTTCAGCAAGGTTGACAACAACCTCCTCATAGCGCGTGGACGGCAGCACCCACATGGTTGGTATTTTCAGCCTCCTCCCGCCGGGAGGAAGCCATGGATCGATTTCCGGATACGCCAGCCGTATTTCATTGAAACCCAGACCATAATCCCGGGCAATATCGAGCATTGTATCCCCGTCCCGGACCTGATGCGACTGCATGAAGCCGATCACGGGCATGGGGGAACGCTTCCCCGTGCAGTCGACATCGAAGTAGGAATAAGCGGCCGCCCAAAGGGGGGTCGAGCTTAGAAGCAGCAAAAAAAGTGTTATCAGGCTGGATTTATACATTTTCTCAATGTTCCTGGGCCAGTTTGTCCCCGGCGTCGGCTCCGGGCAAGCGGAAAACTCCCGGTGGTCTGCCGGCGCTGCCGGCTATGTTGAACTAGTTATAATCATGACTTGCTGCCCAGTCAATCCGGCCGGGGATGGCTTTTTCCCCGGCCGTCGGTGAGCCGGGTCAGATGTTCGGGAGGAAGACGGTAAAGGTCGTGCCCGCCCCTGGCTTGCTCCATGCCTCAATTTTACCGCCGTGCTGCTGGATAATCCCGTGAACGATGGAAAGGCCGAGACCCGTCCCCTGGCTTGGCTCTTTTGTCGTGTAGAACGGGTCAAAAATTTTTTTTAATGCCTCCCGGGAAATTCCTTTCCCCGTATCCGAGACCTCGAAACAGAACCCGTTTTCCGTGGATTCCGAATAGGCCGTAATCCGCAGACAGCCTCCGTTTTCCATGGCCTGCACCGCATTTTTAACCAGATTGACAAGGACTTGCTGCACATGCTCATAGGAAAAGCGGGCCTCGATACTTTCGGGCACCTGGATATCCAGGCAGATATTTGCCGGAATCTCAGACTGAATCGTCCTGATGACCTGATCAACCATGTCACGAAAATTGACCGGCTGTACGTCCAATTCATGGGTAAGGGAAAAATCAAATAACGCCTGGATGATGCGCTGGCCCCGCTCTACCTGGTTTTCAACGTCATGGAGCAGGGATTTTTTAAACGCATCATCCCCGCTTTCCCATTCTTCAAGGATAATCTGCAGGGAGCTGGAAATGTTATTTAGCGGATTGTTCAGTTCATGCGCCACACCCGCCGTAAATGTGCCCAGAGACGCGAGTTTCTCCATTTGCAAAAGCTTTTCCCGGAGCCTTTTCTGACGGGTGATATCCACCATATTGCCCAGGATGGCAGCCTCGCCCTCATACGCGATATGCGTATTCCGGCGGTAGATCCAGATGGTTTTGCCTTGCCTGGTCAGCCCCCGGGATTCATACTCAGGCGGCGCCTGCTCATCATTCAGACGTTTCCAGTGGATCTCGGCCACCCTGGCCCGATCTTCCGGATGGACAAAGTCGAGGTAATGCATGCCGATGACCTCGTCTGTGCCGTAGCCGAAAATATCCGCAAACTGTTTGTTTGCAAAGACAATCCGCTCCCGCCGATTGATGTATATGCCGGTCAGGGAATTCTCAACCAGAGAGCGGAATGTGGGTTCACTCTTTGAAATCGCTTTTGCCATTGCCGAAAATTCGGCCTCCTCCGATATTAAG
>JAGYOT010000478.1 GCA_018399455.1 Desulfobacterales bacterium | reverse complement strand
GATGCAGCGCAACGCAGATATTGGACTTTTTACGAAGCCATCAAAATTAAGGTTTTATTTTTATTCACGGGATCGGCTCATGTTAATGCCGGCCCTGCAGAAACGGAGCATCAAGCCATGCGAGGGATCTTCATCGTGCTTTGCAGCATGCTGCTGGTGTCCACAGCAGCGTCCGCCGAGACGAAATATGTCAGTGACCGGCTGGAGATTACCGTTCGTTCGGGACCGGGCATTGAATACCGGATTACACGGAACCTCCCCACCGGCACCCGGGTTCAGACTCTGGGACGCAAGGACGGATGGACACGTATTAAGCTTTCAGATGACAAGGAAGGATGGGTTTTAAACCGCTTTCTCTCCGATGAGATCCCCGACAGCCAGAAGTATTTGGCGCTCAGGGCCAAATGCGAGCCCCTTGAAAAAAAGCTGGCAGAGCTTGAGGCCGCCAACCAGGCCCTTCAGGCAGAAAACCAGACGCTGGCGGAAGAGCTTGAAACCGTCCGGCAGGAATTGGCCGAAACAGAGAATAAATTCAAAGAGTTAAAAGAAAATGCAGCCGACTACCTGACCCTTCAATCCGAAAATGAACGGCTTTCCAAACAACTCAAGCAGCAAAACAAAAAAATTGAGTCCCTTGAAGCCAGAATTTCCGATGCGTTTATATCCGAAGCCCTGAAATGGTTCCTGAGCGGCGCCGGGGTCCTTGTTTTGGGCGTTATTATCGGGGCGCGCAACAAACGCAAGCGCTCCTCACTGGTTTAAAGATCGGCTTCATGGAATACAAATCCGAATTTCTGGTCATTGGCTCCGGCGTAGCGGGTCTGCTGTTTTCACTGAAAGTGGCGGATTACGGGCGGGTTTATGTGGTCACCAAACGAAACCTCAGCGACAGCAGCACGGCCTATGCTCAGGGCGGGATTGCCTCCGTGTTTGATGGAAACGATTCCTTTGACCTCCACATTGCAGACACCCTGGCTTCCGGGGACGGCATCTGCCACGAAGGCGTCGTTGAGATGGTGGTTAAAAACGCCCCGAAACGCATCCGCGAACTCATCGAACTGGGCGTTCACTTTAATACGGATGCCGATCAGGCCAGCGGTCTGCACCTTGATCTCAGCCGGGAAGGCGGGCACAGCCGAAACCGGATCGTTCATGCATCGGACTTAACCGGTCTTGCGGTTGAAGAAGCGCTTATCGCGAGAGCTAGGCAACACCCCAACATTAAGATCCTGGAACACCATATCGCCATTGACCTCATCACCCGATCCACAAGGCTCAAGCGCGGTCTTATTATTACCACCCATGAAGACTACTGTTACGGGGCCTATGTGCTGGACCGCCGCTCATCCGAAATCCATACCTTTTGCGCCAAGAACGTTATCCTCTCCACAGGGGGCGCAGGAAAAGTCTACGCCTATACCAGCAATCCGGATATCGCCTCGGGCGACGGCATTGCCATGGCCTACCGGGCCGGAGCCATCGTGGCCAACCTGGAGTTTGTACAGTTCCACCCCACCTGTCTGTACCATCCGGAAGCCAAAAATTTCCTGATCTCCGAGGCTGTGCGGGGCGAAGGGGGGCTTTTGTTCAATGGCGCAGGCGAACGCTTCATGGAAAAATACAGCCCGCTCAAAGAGCTGGCCTGCCGGGACGTGGCTGCCCGGGCAATCGATTCAGAGCTCAAAAAACGGGGGGATGACTTTGTCCACCTGGACATCTCCCATAAGCCGTCGAGCTTTATCCGGACCCGCTTCCCCCACCTCTATCAGAAATGCCTTGAGTACGGCGTTGACATGACAACAGATCCGATTCCGGTGGTTCCAGCAGCCCACTATATGTGCGGCGGAGTTGTCACCGACATATACGGCCGCACCAATATCCAGCGGCTTTTTGCCATAGGCGAAACCGCCTGCACCGGGCTTCACGGCGCCAACCGCCTGGCCAGCAACTCCCTTCTCGAAGCCCTGGTTTATGCCGACAAGGCCGCACAAAAAACCATTGAAGAACTGGAAACCACAGATTTTGAAACGCTTCCGGAAATTCCTGCATGGGATGATCTGGGCACCATTGACTCTGATGAGGCCATCATGGTTTCTCATACCTGGGATGAAATCCGCCGCTTCATGTGGAATTATGTGGGAATTGTCAGATCCGACAAACGACTGGCCCGGGCGAAGCGCCGGATTGAAATGGTGCAGGGCGAAATCGAGGAATACTACTGGAACTTCAAGGTAACCCCGGACATGATTGAACTCCGCAACATTGCGCTGGTCGCAGAATTGATCATCCGCTGCGCCAGACACCGGAAAGAAAGCCGGGGCCTGCACTATAATATCGCTTATCCTGAAAAAAACGACACCCGCTGGAAAAAAGACACCGTCCTCAGACGGCCTTTTGTG
>JAGYOT010000477.1 GCA_018399455.1 Desulfobacterales bacterium | reverse complement strand
CAAAAAACGCGGTGCGCTGGATTGCCCGAAATCAGGAAGCAACCGCGGAACTAACCCGCATCATGCTTGTCGGACAGGCGGTTTCGGAATCTACCGGCATCTACTCGCTGGTTGTGGCTTTAATACTTGTATTTGTCATATAGTTGAAAAGATACTATCAAGGAGGAAAACATGGCTATTGAAGGAGCACATTTGGTACAAGCGGCAGCGCTGCTGGGTGCAGGTCTGTCAATGGGCCTGGGCGCAATCGGTCCCGGTGTGGGCGAAGGGCTGGTGGCATCCAAGGCCTGCGAGGCCATTGGAAGAAACCCCGGAGAAGCCGGGCTTTTGACCCGAACTATGCTGGTTGGGCAGGCTGTCTCTGAATCTACTGGTATTTATGCATTGGTTATTGCCCTTCTGCTGCTTTTTGTTGTTTAAGACCCCGGACGAGGCTTCATATGGAAATCGTCAGCAAAATTTCAATGGTAAGCATCAATGAGACCTTGGTTATTGAACTGATCTCATTTCTGATCTTTCTTTTTCTGATTAACCGGATCATGTTCAGGCCTTTGAAAGGAGCCATGCAGGAACGTACGGAACATATAGAGACCCTCAGCCAGGAAATTGAAACGGCCAAGCAGACGATTGACGGCCTGAACCAGCAGCTGGATATCCAGGAGAAACAAGCAATTGATGAAGCCAACCGCCAGCGCCAGGAACTCGAAAATGATGGTGAGCAGCAGGCGAAATCGGTTATGGAGGAATCAAAAAAGGAAATCAGTACCCTTAAGTCCGAAAATCACCGCTTCGTGGAAGCCCAGATCACTGAAGCGCGCAAAAGCCTGCAGACCGAGGCCGAACGGCTGGCAACAGAAATAATGGAAAAGATACTCGACCGGAGGCTGGTCCGTGAATAAGGTGATCAGACAAACAGCGACCCGATTCTTTCGCCTGACCCCTGCGATCATGATCGCGTTGTTCCTGTTGTGTCCACAGGCGTTGGCCGCGGAGGGAGGGGCCGAATGGCGAAGCACTTATGACACCCTTATGCTTTGGGTTAACTTTTTCATCCTTGCATTTGTCATCTATCATTACGGGCGAAAGCCCTTTTCTAACTTTTTAAAAGGGCAGCGGGATGAAATCTCGAGTGAAATAGAAGAGCTGGGAAACCGCAAAAAGGGCTTTGAAGATCAGATCCTGGAGACCCGGCAAATGATTGCCGAGAGCAGCACCCGGTTTGAGGAAATCAAATCCAGGATCACCGAGGAAGGCAGACGAAAACGCCAGGAAATCATCGACCGGGCCAGGGAACAAAGTCGCAAGCTCATTGAAATGGAGAAGAAGAAAGCCGCCAATCAGATCGCCCAGGCCAGACACCAACTCATAGATGAACTGGCGGATTCGGCCAGCAGTATGGCCTTCAAGCGGTTGCCCGGGGAAATGACGGAATCTGATCAGGAGGGACTGCTTTCGCTCTACATTCAACAGATCACTGAATATTCCCGGCAAGCCGCTTCTTGAAACATGAAAGAAGATCATCCCGTTTTAAACAAATTCGAACTTGAAACCGTACCCATCGGTATCGGCGGCAAACGCATGCACTTCTACCGTGTCGGCAACTGGGGGCCTTTTATTGAAAAACTTTTCGCAGACGGCAAAAGCCGTTTTACTGATTTCCCCCATTGGATCAAAATATGGGAAGCCTCCCTGGTGCTGGCCGACTACCTTCTGGATACCGGTTTGAGCACCCAAAAAAGCGTTCTGGAAATCGGAGCCGGCATGGGGATAACCGGTATGTTTCTGGCGGCCTTCGGGCACCCCGTCGTCATCACCGATGATGACGACGACAGCCTGGACCTGCTGCGGCTCAATGTGGAATACAACAAGTTAGTCAATGCTCAGGTCAAAAAGCTGGACTGGCGGCACCCGGATCTGACCGGACAGTTTGACATAATCTGCGGCGCCGAGGCCATACCGCCGGAGACCGCCTTTTCTCCAGCCGCTGCTATGTTGCGCAAGCACCTCAAGCCGGATGGCCGGATATATCTCGCCCATGACCGCCAGCGCAGCAACGCCGAAAAATTTATATCCCGGCTCCCGGCCGACATGACGGTTGAGACCATCGGCAAAACATTCCGGGGAAAAGATACGGCCCGCCGGATTGCCATTCACATTATCCAGTTTGCTCAAATCCCTTAACTGATCCCTTTGATTTAAGTGTGTTACTGGGGCCACCCCGTTTGCCGCAAGCGTCAAAGCTGAAAAAAAGGAAAGCCGGAGCCGGTCCAACGCTGCCGGACTCCGGATATTGGGGAATTAAAGCTCCAGATAAGTCACCGACTTGGCCATGGGGAGATTTCGCAAACGGTCCAGAATCTCTTCGGACAATGCTGAATCCGTGCGGAGGAAAACGATGTTGCGGTC
>JAGYOT010000476.1 GCA_018399455.1 Desulfobacterales bacterium | reverse complement strand
ACTGAACAGACGGGCGGGAGGCGGCCATGAGCAAAGGAACATTTAAAAAAGTCGGCAAATCGTCAAAAACCCTGTACGGGCCGCGCGCCATGCTGGTATGCGGGTTTTCTCCCCGGGAGCAGAAAGCGCTGCTGGAATTTTTGGAGGCCATCCGTATAGCCGGTCTGCCGGTTGTTTTCGCTACAGATACGGACGGCAAAAGCCTGTTGAAAACCCTTCTGGCCCGGCCGGATCAATCCGGGAAGGATCAGATCTGCAGCCTTGACCGGGCCATTATTCTATCCGGAATAACGGAGAAGGAACTCCAGCACACCCTCTCAGCCTATCGGGGATCAGGTCTGCCGCGGCCGCTGTGGGCCACCCTCACCCCCCACTCCGAAGCCTGGTGTCTCTCCGATCTTTTGGAAGAGCTAAAAAAGGAGCGGGAAGCAATGGAAAAAAAGCAGCCTTAGATATTGATCACCTTGTCCGCCAGCTGCATGGCCGTGACAATATCGAGCATATTGGTGGTCTCGCCCACCTGCTTTTGGTCAAGCAGATCAAAATGGGTGAGGCAGGTCCCGCATACCAGAATATGGATTCCTTCGGATTCGAGCTGGCGGAGTACGTCCAGCACCGCCGAGCCTGAAACTGCGAGTTTGACCCCGTTATTGACAAACACCAGCCGCCAGAGTTCAGCCCCCATTTCGGTTAAAGTCTTTAAAAAGTTGACCATGAGCTTGAGCCCCAGCTCATCGTCTCCATAGCCCATCCGGTCGGTGCAGATCATGACCATGATTTTTCGCTCCGCAGCCGGTACCGCATCTTTCCTGTCTTCTTGAGCAGGTTCCGGGAAAGGCCCCTCGCCGCGGGTGCCGGTCAGATAGAATTCCTTCCCCTGCGGTTCAACCGTCACTGTGTATGCCCGGGATTCAAGAAACCGAGAAACATTCTGGCTGGAGGCTTCATTATCCACCCGGATATAAATGACTTCCGGCTGCGATTTCTCAACGGCATCCTTGGTCATCAACACCGGAGCCGGACAGGCCAGCTGCCTTGCATCAATTTCTGTCATGACGGACTCCTTCTATAACAATCGCGGGTTCGGGGACAGGCTGAAACCTTTTCCGCCACCGCGTCTTTAGGTCATACAACGCTTATGCGAAAACCGGATATAATGCTTGTCGTTTTAATTTTTGGATAATATATTGTAAAAAGAAATCTGACAAATTGTATTTTTCAATCAGTTACTTGGGATGGATTGGAAAAATCTATGATCAAATTTATTCCAAAAGCCCATCGGCATGGAATAAAACCGCATTTCCCGTTATTGTTTGCGAGGCATTATGGATCTATGGCACCTGAGCATTTTTAAAAAAGTTGTCGATACAAAAGGATTCTCCAGCGCGGCCAAAGCCATCAATCTGACGCAGCCAACCGTCAGCAGTCATATGAAAGAACTAGAAAACCACTTCAACTGCCAGCTGGTGGACCGGATCGGCAAGGCCACGGTGCCCACCAAGGCCGGGGAGCTGCTTTACAGCTATGCCAGCAAACTGCTTAGCCTGTATGAAGCCTCGGAAACCGCTATGGCGCAGTATTTGGGAAATATCAGCGGACGTCTGACCATTGGCGGCAGCACTATCCCGGCGGGTTATATCCTTCCGGAGGTCATCGGGAGCTTTCTTGCCGAATATCAGGATGTTCGCATCGCCTTAAACAGCGGCGACACAGAGCAGATTATCAATGATATTCTGGAATACCGGCTGGAGCTCGGGGTGGTCGGGGCCCGAACGGAGCGGCGACGGATTTCCCAGACCGTTTTGGTCCGGGACGAGATGCGGCTGATCGTGCCAAAAGCCCATCAATGGGCAAAAAAGAAAAAAATCGAGCTGGACCAGCTGTTTGATGAGCCTTTCATTATCCGGGAGTCCGGCTCCGGCACCCTAAAGTCCATCCAGAACAGTCTGGCCGGTATCGGAAAAACGCCCCGGGCCTTCAACGTGGTGGCTGAATTCGGCAGCACCGCATCCGTGATTCAGGGGATCAAAAACCGGGTGGGCGTCTCCATCCTCTCGCCCATTGCCGTCGCCCAGGAGTTAAAGACCGGGGAACTAAAGGAACTGGCAGTGAACGGCCTGGATCTTCGCCGGCATTTCTATCTCACCACCCACCGGGACCGAACCCCTTCGCCCTTATGCGAAGCCTTCACCCGGTTTCTCAGAAACCGCTTTGCTTCGACGGCGGAATGAAAGCCGCCCGCAGTTTTGTAATAATCGGCATTCTGACCGCCACCGGATGCGTCCATCGGCAAATATTTTTGTTACGGTTTTTAGTTTTTGATAAAAACTTATAATTTCAAAAAGTTAAAAATCAAACGAACAAAAAAAATTTGAGAGGCCGGGCAAAATCGATTAGATTTTTACCTGA
>JAGYOT010000475.1 GCA_018399455.1 Desulfobacterales bacterium | reverse complement strand
GTTGAAGGCCCATGTGTCCTTCCAGTCGCGGGGGTATGTCATGCTGTTTGTGGCAAACGGTGGTGCTCCTACCGTCCTATCGAGGTCGATGGTGAGTTCATCGAAAGACGACCACTCTTCCCAACGCACACCGGCTTCGATAACCCAGGCATTGGAAGCCTTATAAGCCAGGCCGGCGGTAAACTGAGCGGGCAGAGTTATGGATGTTTTGCCGTCGCTGTCGGGGAAGAAGCCCGCGGCGGCTGGTGGCGCGTTGAATTCGGCCTTTCCGTCCACGTCAATCTTAACCTCGCTTCGATAAGCGGCGCCGAAGGAGAGAGCATTAGTGATTTGCAGATGCAGACCTAGATTGAAACCGACCCCTTCGCCGTCACCGGTAAATTTCTGGTCGGCTTCCGGCAGGAAAAAGCCAGAAAGATCGATTGTGTTTTTAAGATTGGCATCGAGCAACAGAATGTCGATGCCTGCACCAATGGCAAGCTTTGGGGTGACCTGACAAGCTACGGACGGATTGATATTGAAGGTAGTGATGCGCGATTTGGTGGCGAGGCCGTTTCCCTCCCAATCGCTGTCCCAGACCGTGCCGAGGCCGAAGGGATTGAAGACGGCCAGTCCGGCACTCCAGAGTTCGTTGAACTGGTGGGTCAGGTAGAGGGTGCTGGGGAAGTATGCCGTGTCCTCGTTTCTTTCGGTGGAGCCATCCAGTTCGCTTTTGAACTTGCGTGAGGGCAGTACGGCGGTGGTGCCGATTTCCACTTGGGTGCCGGCTAGCGAAGGCAGCAGCGCCGGATTGAAATAGGCTGCGGAGGGACCATCGCTATGGGCTACCGTGGCGTTGGCCTGGCCAAGGGCATCGGCACCCTGGGTAAAAATCCCAAAACCCGAAGCATGACTTTGAGAGACTTCCAAGAACAGGAAAAGCGCAAAGATCAGGCCATAAATGAACCACGGTAAGAGAACTTTCGATGTTTTATCCATGATCCCTCCCTGTTTTGCTATTGCAGAACGCTGCTGTGTCAAATTGGCAAGTCATGCGCAATAAATAGAATACTCCGACTATTCTTAATCCTGAATAGGGGACAAGTCAAACAATACAAGATTAGGCTCGCCATACAAACAGTACCTAATCCAGCTACAAGGTTGTGATCTCTGGATTGAATCAGATGATTATATGTGTTACAGATCTAAAATTATTGAACCATCTACACTTATGATGTGGACAGGAAGCCAATGACGGTACAGACCAGTTATATAATGGAACACGATGATGAAGCATTACGTCTGGATTTGAAAACCGGTCGCCAGGCTCTGGAAAAGCAGGCTCTTTGGGCCGGGCTGATACCGGGGATGCGGGTAGCGGATATCGGCTGCGGCAGCGGGAAGACCACCCTGATGCTGAACGAGCTCTGCCAACCATTCGGGCAGGCCGTCGGGGTGGATTGTTCAGCGGAGCGTATTCGCCATGCCCGATTCCACTATAAGGCTCCGGGACTTTCCTACTGTTGCCGCAATTTTTATGAGTCTCTTGACGATCTGGGTCTTTTCGATTTTATCTGGGTGCGATTCGTCCTTGAATATCATCGGGAAAAAGCTTTTCAAATTGTGCAGAATCTTAGCCATGTTCTGAAACCGGGTGGAATCCTTTGCCTTATCGATCTTGATTATAACTGCCTCAGTCACGCCGGGATTCCGGTTCGTCTGGAAAACGCCATTGTCAATATCACCAGGAAGCTTGAGCTCGAGGCGGATTTTGATCCCTATATGGGCAGAAAGCTATATTCGTTTTTGTATGATCTTGATTTTCAGGAGATTTCGGTGGATCTTTCAGCCCATCACCTGATCAGCGGGCCACTTAATGAGGTGGACGCCTATAATTGGAATCAGAAGGTACAGGTGGCAGCAAAAAATTCCAGTTATGATTTTTCCGAATATCCGGATGGGTTCACCGGTTTTGTCAGGGAATTTGAAACCTTTTTTGCGGATCCGAGGCGCTTTACGTACACCCCTTTGCTCTGTGCGCGAGGTGTCAAACCTGCTAGTGAATAAAATCATCGTTCCTGGAAAAATTGTTGGCCCTGGCGGAACCGGTGCTGGCTTGCCATCCTGTGAGTGCAGGTCGGGATATTTAGCTAAAAAGGCGTATAAGCCGACGTTTATACGCCTTTTAATATAGTCGTTGTCGGAACCTTGGGCTCAGCAGGATTGGCTTACCAGGGGTGTTAAGTGGTTGGCAACGACATAGCTGAGCACGGCGTCAAAACCCTTTTTGTTGAGATCGAGGAACTCTACTCCGAAACCAATCGGCAGACACCGTTTAAGCGTCATGTCTTCGTTGTTGACCCAGGCCACTCGACCGCAGGTTTCATACCGCTCCGCAGTGATGGTCGGCAGACTGAAGGAAAGTTGAATTTTTTCTCCTTCATTGAT
>JAGYOT010000474.1 GCA_018399455.1 Desulfobacterales bacterium | reverse complement strand
ATCGGCGTAAAGGTATTTCAGGACTTTGCGCTTCAGCGATTTCATGGGCGGATGGATTTTTTGGGCCGGTACCTGGCGATGAATTCAGAACTGGGGATTCTGATTGATGAGCGGGATATGCTTGAAGCCCTGGCTGAAAACCTGATTTCCGAACAGGATGTCGCTGCGGTTAAAATTATCAGCCATCGTTCCGGTGTATTGGCGGACAAATCCAAAGAAATCAGGGGCCCGCTGCATGATATTGAAAAGCCGGTCCGGATAAAGGCGACTCAGGAGTACAATCGTCTTTTTAGTATCCGTGAAACATCCGAGGAAAACAGAGAAATCGGATTTGTGCGGATTGCATACAGCACCGCAGGGATTAATCAGAGCTTGAAGGATCTTCAGCAGCTATTTTTATGGGTCGCGGCTTTTCTGGCGCTGGTCTGTGTTATCCTTTTTTTCTATATTTCGCGCTCGATTGTAGCGCCTCTGAAAAACCTCTCGGCTTCGGCCCGTCGCGTCAGTGGCGGTGAGTTGCATATCCGGGCGCCTCTTGATAAAATACCCGAGACCCGGGAGGTTGGCGTTGCGTTTAACTCCATGCTGGATTCAATTGAAAAAAACCGCCAGGCTATTGAAAATGCGCATGTAAAGATGGCACGGCAGCAGATCCTGGCGGAAATGGGAAAATTTTCCCTGATGGTAGCCCATGAGGTCAAAAACCCGCTGGGCATCATGAAAAGCACACTGGATGTTTTGAAAAGGCGGATTCCGCCTTCAGCGAGCGCTGAGGATCTGGTGCAATATATCGAGGAGGAGATCACCCAATTAAACAAGTTGATTGAAGACTTTTTGACTTTCGCCCAGCCGGCCGTACCAAGGTTCCAGGAAGTGGACGCCAACGCCATGCTCTGTGAGCTTGTTGAAAGGCTGGAAAGTCTGTATGCCGAACTCAGATTCGACGCCACCATTCCGGAGTGCTCATGTGATATCCATGCGGATAAGGGTTTGTGCTCCCGGGCGCTTTTCAATATTTTAATCAATGCGATTTCGGCAAACAATGAAAAGGGGACGGTAACCATAATTGCCGAGTGCCGGCCGGAGCAATGGCATGTGACGATTGCTGACGAAGGCAAAGGAATTGCCGAGCAGGACATGGAAAAAATTTTTGAACCGTTCTACTCCACCCGTTCCAAGGGCAGCGGATTGGGCCTCACATTTGCGTTACAGGTTATAAAAGCGCACGGGGGAGCTATCTACGTGGACAACTATATCAAAGGCGGGGCGGTTTTTTGTGTGGAGATCCCCTGCAAAAGTACGGAAAACGCGATGCTGTTATGATCGGCCGCAAGTCAGAAGAGGACGGGCATGGCTTATATTCTAGCAGTTGAGGACGAGAAAAAGATGCGGCATCTGCTCAGTATCATGCTGAGCGAACGGGGCTATCAGGTGGATCAGGCGCCTGATGGCGAGACAGGGCTGCAGATGATCCGGGAAAAGGCCTATGATGTGGTAATCGCGGATATCAAGATGCCGAATATGGATGGCATGACGCTGTTTCGCACTGTCCGGGAACTCAATATCCAATGCTCTTTTATTTTTATCACAGCCTTTGCAACGGTGGATTCAGCTGTCGAGGCCATGCGGGAAGGCGCTGTAGACTATATCACCAAACCATTTGAGGAAGAGCGGCTTTTGCTGACAGTTGAGCGCGCGCTTGGGATATCCAGGATCATGGCCGAAAACCGGGAGCTGAAAGAAGAGCTGCAGGAATCGGCAGGTGCCGATGAAATCATTTATAGCTCCCGCGCCATGACAGAACTCATGGAGATTGCCGGACAGGTAGCAAAAAGGGATACGGCCGTTATGGTAAGAGGCGAGTCCGGTACCGGCAAGGAACTTATCGCCAGGTATATTCACAATGCCAGCCCCCGCTGCAGGCAGCGTTTTGTCCCCGTTAACTGTGCGGCCATATCTCCCTCGCTGGTTGAATCGGAGCTGTTCGGCTATGAAAAGGGAGCGTTTACCGGTGCGGACAAGCGGTCTAAGGGGAAGTTTGAATATGCCTCGGAAGGAACCCTGTTTCTGGACGAGATCGGTGATATGCCCCTTGAGGCCCAAAGCAAACTCTTGCGCACCCTTGAAGAAAAAAGTGTTCAGCGGGTGGGCGGGAATGAGGAGATTCCGGTTAATGTCCGAATCCTATGTGCAACGAATCAGAACCTGGAAGCCCTTGTTGAACGCAGGCGTTTTCGCCGGGATCTCTTTTATCGGATCAATGTATTTCCTATCGATGTCCCGCCTTTGCGGGAGAGAATGGAGGATGTGGTGGCGATCGCCGAGTATGCCCTGAAACGTGTCAGCGAGGGCCGATATATTCAGTTGTCCGAAGGGGCTAAACGGATTCTGGGCCAGTACACATGGCCGGGCAATGTCAGGGAACTGGTCAACGCC
>JAGYOT010000473.1 GCA_018399455.1 Desulfobacterales bacterium | reverse complement strand
ACACATCAGCCGCCATAGGCGCCCTGGCCTGGATGTTTGCTGAATGGAAGGCCACCGGGAATCCCACCGTCTTAGGCATGGCCTCAGGCATTGTTGCCGGCCTCGTGGCCATCACCCCGGCCGCCGGATTCGTAAACCTGCCGGCATCCCTGGTTATCGGCCTGGTTGCAGGCCTTATCGGCTTTATCAGCGTCTCGCGCATCAAGCACCGGATGGGCTATGACGATACCCTTGACGCCTTTGGCGTCCACGGGATCTGCGGCATCTGGGGTGCACTGGCAACCGGCATCTTCGCCAACCCGGCAATCAACGAGGGAGCAAGAGGCCTGATTTATGGAAATCCTATGCAGCTGGGCATCCAGGCGCTCTCCATCGTGGCCACCATCGGATTCGTGGCTCTCGGGACCTTTATCGTTGTTCGGGTGACCGCTGCCCTGACCGGCGGCATCCGGGTGGATGACGAAAGTGAAATCAAGGGCCTGGACAGTGCGATTCACGGTGAACGCGCCTTTGATGTGGGATAAATGCAATCTGAAAAATTCTGCTGGCGGATTTTAGCTGAAAAAATTCGATCATTAAAGAAGGAGGCATACAATGAAAAAAATCGAAGCCATCATAAAGCCGTTTAAGCTTGATGAGGTCCGGGAGGCGCTTAACGAACTGGGCCTTCAGGGGATGACCATTACGGAGGTCAAGGGCTACGGCCGCCAGAAGGGACATAAGGAAATCTACCGGGGGGCGGAATATCTGGTGGATTTTATCCCTAAAATCAAACTGGAAATGGTGGTGACCGATGATCGTGTCACCGAGGTTATGGATACCATCCGGGGCGCCGCCAACACTGGCAAAATCGGAGACGGCAAAATTTTTGTCCTTCCCCTGGAGCAGGCGATACGGGTCAGGACCGGAGAGACCGGGGATGACGCCATATAGCGGTTACCCTCTTGCTCTTGGGGACAGATTGACACCCCCGAGAGGGGACAGATTTCAAATCTGTCCCCGTGCAAACAGGGAGATACTTAAACAACCCATTACAACGTTCAATAAAAAAGGAGAAATAAACATGACAACAGCAGCCGATGTAATCAAGCTCGTAAAAGACAAAGGCATCCGGGTCGTGGACATCCGGTTCATGGATTTCCCGGGTGTCTGGCAGCACTTTACCGTTCCCGTCTCTGAACTCGACGAGGGCAGCTTTGAGGACGGGTTCGGCTTTGACGGCTCAAGCCTGAGGGGCTGGCAGCCCATCAACGCCAGCGACATGCTGGTGGTGCCGGATGCATCCACAGCCAGGATGGACCCCTTTTATGCGGAACCCACCCTTGTATTGATCGGCAACATCGTGGACCCGGTGACCCTTGAGCCATACTCGCGCGACCCCCGTCATATCGCCCGGAAAGCAGAGGCCTATCTCAAACAGAGCGGCATAGGGGACACGGCCTTTATCGGCCCTGAGGCGGAGTTTTTTATTTTCGACGACATCCGGTTTGAATCCACCCGAAACCGCGCCTTCTACCAGGTCGACTCTGAGGAAGGCATCTGGAACAGCGGACGTGATGAGTCCCCCAATCTGGGCTACAAGCCGCGGCACAAAGAGGGCTACTTTCCTGTCCCGCCCATGGACAAGTTTCAGGATATCCGGACCGAAATGATGCTCACCCTTGAAGATTTGGGCATTGCCGTGGAATGCCAGCATCACGAGGTCGCCACATCGGGCCAGGCGGAAATCGACATGCGCTTTAAACCGCTCCTTGAAATGGGGGATCAGCTGGTATGGTTCAAATATGTGCTCAAAAATGTGGCCAAAAAGCACAACCGGACCGTGACCTTTATGCCCAAGCCCCTGTTTGAAGACAACGGCACCGGCATGCACACCCATATCAGCATCTGGAAGGAAGGACAGCCCCTGTTTGCCGGCGATAAATACGCGGGCCTGTCGCAGGAGGCGCTTTACGCATTGGGCGGCATTCTAAAGCACTGCAAGGCCCTGTGCGCGTTTACCAACCCGACGACAAACTCATACAAACGCCTGGTGCCGGGCTTTGAGGCGCCGGTTAACCTGGCCTATTCGAGCCGGAACCGCAGCGCAGCCCTTAGGATTCCCATGTATTCTTCGTCTCCCAAGGCCAAACGAATTGAATTCCGGACCCCGGATCCGTCCTGCAACGGCTACCTCGCCTTTTCCGCGATTCTAATGGCGGTGCTGGACGGCATTGAAAACAAAATCGAACCGGGCGATCCCCTTGATAAAAATATATACGATCTCCCGCCCGAGGAGCTGGCAGGCATCGACTCCACGCCGGGTTCCCTGGAGGAAGCGATGGCATCCCTGAAAGCGGACCACGAATTTCTGCTGAAAGGCGATGTGTTTACCCCGGATGTCATTGAACGCTGGATTGACTACAAATCTGAAAATGAAGCGGACGCGGTCCGCCTGC
>JAGYOT010000472.1 GCA_018399455.1 Desulfobacterales bacterium | reverse complement strand
CTGCGGGCAAAGCTCTGCCAGCTCAACGTTCAAATGAGCCGCGGACCGCCGAACCGCCTGCCGGGCCAGATGCCTCAAAAAATCCACTTTAGCCTTTCCGGAAAGCGCCTGCTGCTGTTGGCCAACCGCCATGATAACCGGAAAAATCACGTTGCCGCTCATCGGGTTTCAGCTTTATTCACGCTCGAGCGTCAAGATGATATCGGCTACGGTTGCGCCTGAACCCTTTTCGTGAACAAAGAGCGGATTGATGTCGAGTTCTTTGATCTCCGGATTATCGGTTACCAGTTGGGACAATCCCACCAGGAGGCGCTCGATTTCCTCGATGTCCGCCACCGGTTTACCCCTAAATCCGGTCAGCATTTCGTAGCCCTTGATGCCGCGGATCATCCGGCGGGCCGTATTTCTTCCAAGCGGAGCCAGACGGAAAACCACGTTTTTAAAAAGCTCCACATAGATGCCCCCGAAGCCGAACATGATCAGATGCCCGAAACCCGGATAACGGTTGACGCCAAGGATCACCTCTTCGCCTGCAGGCGCCATCTTCTGAACCAGGATCCCGTCGATTTGCGCTTCCGGTGCATAGGTAAACGCGTTTTCCAGAATCTCGGTAAATCCGTGTTCAACATCCTTGCGGGTTTTTAAATTGACCCGCACCCCCCCGGCATCGGATTTATGAAGAATTTGCTCGGATACAATCTTCAAAACCAATGGATATCCCAGCTCATCGGCGATCTGTCCGGCCTCAGCCGCCGTCTGCGCCAGCTTCATCGGGCATGGCTTGAACCCGTAGCATTCCAAAAGCGGGGCTCCGTCATGTTCGCCCAAAACTGATTTTCCGGAAGCCAGACAGTCGTCAATAATCTTCCGCGCTTTGAGGGAATCGAAATTGAGTTCATACTGGGGCAGGATGCGGCGTTTCAGCCAGCGGGTGGATTCGTGAAGCGTTCCCATGGCGCGGGCCGCGTTTTCCGGGAACCGGTAGACCGGCACATGGTGCTCCTGCAGGTGCTTGACCCCCGCGGAAACATCCACCACGCCCATAAAACTGCAGGTTATGGGTTTTTTAGTCCTTTTGTAGATATTGACAATGGCTTCAGCCGTTCCAATGGCATCGGTCATGGACTGGGGCGTTAAGATCATGAGCACCCCATCCACACCGTTGTCCTTGATCACTGCCTCCAAGGCGTTCTCATACCGGTCGCGGCTCGCATCCCCGATTACATCCACGGGGTTGCTGAAGTTGGCCGTGGGGGGCAGGTGCTTGTGCAGCGCCTCATCGGTCTCCCTGGAGAACCGGGCAAGCGTCAGGCCCGAAATTTCAGTCATATCGGTGGCAATAATCCCCGGTCCGCCGGCATTGGTAATAATGGCCACCCGGTTGCCGGCAGGCATCCGCCGGGCTGAAAACGCCTGGGCAAAATCAAACATGTCATCGACCGTATCCACCCGAATAATGCCGGCCTGGTGAAAAACCGCATTGTATACCGCTTCAGTGCCGGCAAGCGATCCTGTATGCGAGGCCGCCGCCTTGGCTCCGGCGGCGGTTTTACCTGATTTGATGACCAGTATGGGTGTGGGCCGGTCGCCGGAGGTGATCTTTTTCACCTCCTCGACGAAGTTTTCCCGCAGCCGGAGTTCCTCCATGTAAATCATAATCACATCGGTTTCCGGATCCTTGTGATAGTATTTCAACAGATCCAGTTCCTCAACATCCGCCTTGTTGCCGATGGAGATGAACTTGGAAAAGCCGAAGCCCCTGTCCGCCGCAAAATCAAGGACCGCCGTACACAACGCCCCGCTCTGGGAAATAAATGAAATATTGCCTTTGTGGGGAATCCGCGTGGAGAAACTGGCATTTAAACGAATATTGCTGCTGGGGTTGATGACGCCCAGGCAGTTCGGGCCGATCAGGGGGATACCTACGGCGCGGCATTTTCCGGCAATCTGCTCTTCGATCTCGGCGCCCTCCCCGCCGACTTCCTTGAAACCCGCGGATACGATGACAACGCCTTTGACCCCCTTTTCGATACAGTCCTCAATGCTTTTGAGCGCTGCCTTCGGCGGAAGGATAATCATGGCCAGATCAACGGGATCCGGAATATCGGTAACCGAAGCATAGCAGCGAACACTCAGGATCGACCTGGCCTTTGGGTTAACCGGATACAGGGTGCCTTTGTATTCGCCCCGCAGGACATTGGCAAAAATATCATGGCCGACCTTTCCGGGCGTGGAAGAGGCACCGATCACGGCCACTGATTCAGGTGAAAATATGGCATCAAGCTTCTCCATGGGGTAGGTCTCCTTTTCTGCGGCTCCCGGCGGCCGATTCCGATTTAAGCTCCAGGATGATTTGATAGACACGGTTTTTGGGTACGCCAAAACGCCTGGACAAATCCCGGGAAAGACGGGAAACACTTTCTCCGTCTGCCTCTATCA
>JAGYOT010000471.1 GCA_018399455.1 Desulfobacterales bacterium | reverse complement strand
TCTTTTGACGATGCTTCCTGAATGGCTCCATGCATTCTCCGAGTTTGAGATGCTTATATACGGATTGATTCTGATGGGTGTCATGATTTTTCTTCCCCAGGGATTGACCCGCGGTTTAATGGATATTTATGAACGATCCAAAAAAAAATAATCCGCCGGCAGAGGCTCTGCTTGAAATCAGCGGCGTTTCCAAATCCTTCGGAGGCGTCCATGCCGTTCGTGCTGTTAGTTTCTCTTTGATGCCAGCGACAATCACAGGCCTGATAGGCCCGAACGGAGCGGGCAAAACCACGCTGTTCAACCTTATCACAAGCGTTTTTCCGGTCGATTCCGGAACAATCCTGTTCCGCGGGGAAAGCACACATAAAAACCGGATCAATGCGCTGGTCAAAAAGGGCATTGCCCGGACTTTCCAGAATGTGGAACTTTTTGAAAGCATGACGGTGCTTGAAAACATTCTGGTGGGTCAGCATACCCGGACCCGATGCGGAATGCTGGAGAGCATGCTGCGTTTGCCCAGGACGCGCCGGGAAGAGCGGGCGACCCGACAAAAAGCAGGCGAACTACTTGAATTCGTCGGGCTCTCTGATGCAGCGGAAAAAAAATGCAGCGATCTCCCCTTTGGCTGGCAGCGGCTGCTGGAACTCGCCCGGGCGCTTGCCGCGCAGCCTAAACTGCTTTTGCTTGATGAGCCCGCAGCCGGCTTAAACATCGTGGAAACCGCCGGCTTGGGCGAGCTTATCCGAAAAATTCAGGCGACCGGCGTCACCATACTTCTGGTAGAACATGACATGAGCCTGACGATGGGAGTCTCTGGCAATATTGTCGTGCTGGATCAGGGGACAAAAATCGCCGAAGGCCCGCCCAGGGAAATTCAGGCCAATGAAGCGGTGATACAGGCCTATTTGGGAAGGAATCGCAAAAACGGGCAAACCAGAGGATAAGGCCGTGCTCCGGATTCGGAATTTAACCTGCTACTACGGACGAATCATGGCCATCAAAGGTGTAAGCCTTTCGGTGCGCCAGGGCAAAATTGTCACTTTGATCGGCGCCAACGGAGCCGGAAAGAGCACCATTCTGTCCGCCATTTGCGGTTTATTGGGCAGCTGGGCCGGCGAGATCACGTTTGAGGGCCGGTCGCTTAAAGGATTGGACCCGCCGAGTATTGTCAAACTGGGAGTCAGCCTTGTTCCTGAAGGGCGGGAAATCTTTCCGCCGCTCTCGGTCATGGATAATCTGAGACTGGGCGCCTATACCCTTTACCGACGCAAGGAAAAACAGGCAGCGGCAGAGGCTTTGGAAGAGATAATGGCGCTTTTTCCCATCCTCGGGCAGCGGGCCAGACAGCCGGCAGGGACTTTGTCAGGCGGAGAACAGCAAATGCTCGCTCTTGGGCGCGCTCTGATGGCACGCCCCCGTTTACTGCTGCTGGATGAACCGTCCATGGGCCTGGCCCCGCAGGTGGTTGAAAAAATTTTTCAGACCATTAAATTTCTAAGAAATCAGGGTTATACGATTCTCCTTGTCGAACAAAACGCCCGGGCAGCCCTTGAAATCGCCGACCGCGGTTATGTCTTTGAGACGGGGTCGGTTGTTCTGCAAGGCGAGGCAGAAGCCCTCCTGGACGACCAGGAGGTCAAGCGCGCCTTTCTCGGAAAAGATTACGGAGATTTTTATGATGAACGCCATTGACATTGAGCTGTTTACGGCAGAAGAAAAGAATCAGCTCCAGTTCGAACGCCTGCAAAGCACCATCAACCGGGCCTATCGAAATGTCGTTTTTCATCGGAAACGATTTGCCGACATCGGCGTTGACCCCACGCAAATCCGGTCATTAAGTGATATGGCCCGGCTGCCGTTTATGAAACGCAGCCATTTGAGTGCGCACTATCCCTACGAGCTTTTTGCGGTGCCCCTGCGCGACATCGTCCGGATCCACACCGCTCCCGGAACGACCCGCAACCCAACCGTCAGCGGGTATACCCTCCAGGATTTGAGGATCTGGCAGCAGATTCTGGCGCGGGGACTGAGAGCCGCCGGGGTCACCCCCCACGATATTTTACAGATTAATCTCACCCCTGGCCTGGCCAATTGGGGAAGAGATTACAAAAGCGGCGCGGAGTTGATTGAAGCCAGTGTCATTCCAAACATTCCGCTATCCATCGAAAAAAAAGCGATGGTGCTGCGTGACTATAAGACATCCGTACTGGTGACCCCGCCGGGCTTTGCCATGGAGCTTGCCGCCTATATTAAAAAGCATGGCTTTGACGCCAACACCCTGGAACTCAAAACCCTGATTCTTGCGGGAGACGCCATCTACCCGTCGGACCGCGGCTTCCTTGAAGACACCCTTTGCGTCACCGTCTGGCTGCATTACGGATTAAGCGAGGTGCCGGGTCCGGCGATGGCATTTGAATGCTCGGCCCATGAAGGTCTTCAT
>JAGYOT010000470.1 GCA_018399455.1 Desulfobacterales bacterium | reverse complement strand
AACTGGAGGATGATACATTTAAAATGGATGTCTCCTTCAGAAAAAAATATCCTGCTAAATTTGGGCAGGGCTAACTTGACTATATATATAATAACGCTCTTTATTATAAAAGCAAGGAAATAAAAAATATTTTTGAATATTATGCAGGGATTCAAAATATCGAAGCTGCAATGCGAGTACATCAATTTTTTACTCAGCAACTCCAACTAAGTATACAGCTTTTTTAAAGGATAGCTGACAGGACCTTTTTATAATGTGGATTTCCCGCCCTGCTTTAGCCAGGCTGTTATATATTCCGTGATCTCCTGCCACCCGGGCTCTCCGATGCCCCAGTGAGCATGATTTTCGAATTCTTTGTAGGTCGAAACCATCCCGTATTTCCTGGCGACTTGCCGAACAATTAGGGGAGGTGTAATCCTGTCTTCGACTCCGGCAATCACCAAGACAGGACAATTCACTTTCGTCTCGTCAACTTTGGAGGCCTTCTTTGAATCGAAAAGCCAGTACCCGGTTTCGAACGCTGCCCGCCCCGACTCCTACACGAACTTGTCGTAAACTTCTCTTTGTTCATCGGGTGGCAGCAAATAAAGCATGGAATAGACCGCCTCTTTGAACGTTTGACGTATCGGCTTTTTCCAAAAGCCCCATTTCGTTTGTACACTCCAGAAGCTTTTTATCACTGATGGCCTCAAAGAAATAATCCCGGCCGGCGATGCCGGTGTCAGCAGAACAAGGGCTTTCGCTAACCCCCGGCTTCCTAAAATCTGTGCGAGTAGTCCTCCCATAGAGTGCCCCATCACAATAGGCTTCACTCCGAGCTGCTTAATTTCCCGTTCCAGGTCTTCAGCATAATCCAACAGGCTGGTGGTTCCGAGCCGAGGATCAGGAGTACCCTGGGGGTCCATATCATGAAAGCGCAGAGTGGTTGTGACACAGCGGCAGCCTTCTTTTTCTAACAAATTCTTGTAGTTTCCCCAATGCCAGGCCCCGCCCCACATACCATGAATCATAAAAATGGTCTCATTCATATTCCGATCTTTTTCCCTATATAGAAGACATAACCATAAAAGTTTTTGTATTTATAATATAGCTCCGCTTCATGGCGCTGATTCTCCACGAACTCTTCGGCAGTTTTATTGCCGGCATATTTTTTTAGAAATTCATCCTGCACAGAAACTTGCGGGGCATAAAAATGTTCAGTCCAGCAATTTTCAGGCAAAACAAAAGTAGCCATCGGTATGTATCCGGCTTTTTGCATTTGTCCGACCTTATTTGAGATGACGTCAATTTCCGGATACTCATTCTTCCAAAATCTGTCGATTTCGACAGGCCGCTCTTCGGTGAACCAGGACGCCTCTGAAACGGCAATAAAGCCCCCTGGTTTCAGGAACTCACGCCATTCGTTGATGCCCCGTTCAAACCCGATATTATAGACAGCACCTTCCGACCAGATTAAATCTAATTCTTCGTTCCGGAAAGTAAGATTATCCATTGATTCCACTACGCCTTTCACTCTATCCTGAAAATTTCTCTTCCGGCTATTAGCGTTTAAGATCTCTATAAAGTCGGAGAACAAATCAATGCCTGTAATATGCCCTGACGTATGACTGGCCAGTACCATAGTCTGACCTCCGGTTCCACACCCTATATCAGCAATTTTTGATTCACTTGTCAGGTTGTCAATAAAGCTCAAAGCTTTAACAGTTGCTTCGGGACTTCCAGGCCCTTGTCGTTCCATACTCGAATAATATTCGCAGATTAATTTAAAATCAAACTCATGAATTGATTTAATTACTTCACTCATTATATAGCCTTATCCTCTCTGTTATTTCAAAAATTGTCTTTCCAATCAGTTTATGAAAAAGCCCGTCAAAGACCTTAGCAGAACAATTGCTTGTTAAGCTTAAGCCTGGCCTTCAAAACTGCCCGGAATTGATCCCCGCCATCTTCATCGCCCGTTTTTTAAAATAATTGAGATTGGCTGCCCGGCGGATACCCAACCTCTGAACAGCCGCCGGACCGGCCCCCTGGGATGATTCCGTGGGTATGACCGATCCTTGTCCGACCAGGTACTCAACCAGGCGGATAATACGCACCCGGTTTTCCGTGGAAACGTCATCCCTGCCTTTGAAGTACTTGTCCACATATTCCGCTATTTCCGGTAGATCAAAGTCCTTCTGGCTCGGAGCCGTTGAAATGATACCCCCGGCAATTTCCGTAGCAAGCTTTGATCCTGTCCAAACTGCTTCAACTGCCTGCAGCTTGGCGGCGTTTACCAGAAGTGGATCCGGGATACAGACCCCGGAGGCGTGAGTTTTGGCCTTGTATCCCGAAGACAGTGCCGTTCCGTAAGCCAGCGCCGATTGAAATGTCATCTCAACGAGTTTATCCTGGATGTGACTCATTTTTTCACAACCGTTATACTCAGCGGCTCCGGCAGCCGCTCCACAAG
>JAGYOT010000047.1 GCA_018399455.1 Desulfobacterales bacterium | reverse complement strand
GGTCAAATTAAGTTTTATTGTGTTAAACTAAATGAATATAAAATACACGGAAAACATTGAAAGGTAAAGGATTTTTTAACTTGAAATGAAAATTTGTGAAGCTAAGTGACAAGCCTTTTTTTAGACTGAAAATCCCCGTGTCGGTGGTTCGATTCCGCCCCTCGGCACCAGTGTTGTATATTGGCCGTAATCCTAAGGGGTTACGGCTTTTATATTTTCAGGGTGCGTTTTGGGTGCGGAATTCTGGCGGATGCTTGTGGATTGTGCATTTGCGGAAATGGAAAGTTGCGGATTGTCTAATTTGTTGGCCCCGCAAGCCCTCTCGGTTTTTATCCAATGGCCGTATGTATCAACTGTCAACTGTATGCTGTGGTGCCCTAATTGCTCTTTGACGTAAACCGGGGATTCTCCCAGAGACAGCATTTGACTGGCATATGTATGCCGAAGGTCATGGATACGGATTTCCCTTAAACCCGCCTTTTTCAAAACCCGCTTGAAAACCCGGCGGATATAGTTCTGCTCAAGGGCTTTCCCGGCCTGAGTTGTGAAAACCAATTCCGGCGGCTCACTCCATCCATTTTTTAAGGTGTCCTTTTTCTGCCTGGTAGCCTGATCCTGGAGGACAGCCTTTAATGCCTCGCTCATATCCACGCGCCGGGATTTCTTGTTCTTGGTTTCCGTGAATTGGCCCCGCTTGTACGTCCGCCTCACAACAATATAGCCGGAGTTGAAATCAACATCCCCCCACTGGATAGCAAGAAGCTCTCCCAACCGCATGCCGGTGCGCAATGCCATAAAGAAGAAAGCATAATATTCAGGGGCAATTGTCCGGCATCCTTCAAGAAAAACTTGAGTTTCTTCAAAGTCCAGGGGATCAACGTTAAGATCCTTGCCGCCTTCAAGCCCTAATTTTTTCGTAACACCGAGCGCCGGGTTTGCCGAAACAAGTTCCTGGTAAATGGCGTTATTGAAAACCCCGCTGATAACATCCCGGTAAAGGCCCACACTAGACCGGGCGCAACCGTCCTCCAGTTTCTTAACAAAGAAGTTTTTGACTTCGCCCCTGGTTATCTCGGTAATATCCCTTTTTCCGAATTTCGGCAGGACATGCAGGTCAAGAATTTGGCTGTACCGCTCATGAGTTGACGCCTTGCGGGTAATCTTGATTTCGTCTATCCATTCCCCCGCAACCTTTTTAAACGTGATTTTCGGTTCCGCTTGATCGGTGTTAAGCTGGTACTGGCCGGTTCTCAACATTTTTTCAATTTTGGCCGCCTTGCGTTCAGCGGTACGCTTGTCCCCCGCCTTGATTGATTTGCGCTGTCCCTCGTGGTTGATGAAGATCCACCAGGGGTTTCCCTTGCCTTTGGTTTTTTGTCTGACTTTAACGCCCATTGAAAGCCCCTTGCTTTCTCCCTGAGGATTATGCCCGGACAGCCGGCCAGGGGAGCCGGTTTTCTCCGCGTCCGGATAGTCCGGGCAATCTTGGTTTGCCGCTTTATCTGTGGTAATCATTCCGCCGCCTCAGCCGTTACAGCATCCTTGGTTTCATGGTCGGGCACATCCTTCAAATATACCCTTTCCAAACGCTCTTTGATGTTCTTCCGGGTCTCTACACTTACTTCACGAATAAGATCCATTACTTGATCTGCCGGGCTGTTCCCTGAGCCGTCCATTTCATCAAACAGCCGATAAATCGTTTTTTGAAGCCGCTCAACCTTGTGTTTTAAATCGTAATAAAAAAAGACAAGCCCCTCATCCTCTTTGCTTTCAACACAACAAGGCTGAATGTACTCATCAAATCTTTCCAACTGGTCAAGGATTGGACTAATCCCCCAAACGTCCAATTCGTCAACTGTTCCTGGCCCTTCCCAGTGCAATTCTTCAAGCAGCATGGTTATGCCTCCTTTAAATAAAAAACCGCTCAGATGTTCCCACGCCGCGAAAAAGCGCCTTGTCCCTCACGGGAACAAGCATCTGAACGGTTATTTGTAAAATCGGTTTTCATTTTCGCAGTCCGGGAAATTGGATTTATTAACTTTATATAGGGTTATAAACCCTATAACTATAACAGTCAATATTTTTTATGTTGTCTGCCTCATTTTTTTTTGATAGTTACGATCCATGCCTACTGAAAAGCCTCAAATACTGTTTACGGTCAATGAGGATCTCTTTAAAGAAATCGAAGATTTCCGCTTTGATAACCGGATTCAAACGCGTTCTGAAGCTGTCCGCATACTTGTCAAGGAAGGATTGAAACATCTCAAGAAACAGCCCCCTGAATCCCCTGAGTAGACACTCAGTTTTAGGTAATGCAACCGCCCGCTGAAAACTTTTTTGCCCCCTTAAATCGCATCTCACGGCTTCAAGGTATGACCTGCCGTATTCGGCGGCGAGGGTTTCGGCGGTTTTGGGGTGGTAATTTTTACCACTTTTTTGAGGACCACGTTCACCCTGCCGTTTCCGCGTCCGGTTATACCGCCTGCCGATGATGAACTGATAGTCCGCCTCAGTTAAATTCCGCTGGCCTATCGCATTGGCTGTCAATCCAGTCTGTTGCGTCTTCGCGCGTGTCAACATAAATTCCCCTTTTAGCAATTGCTTTTGACATTGCAAACTAAAGCGCCATAGATGATTTTAACAAGGCATGATTTTGGAACTTGCAGTACCAAGTTTATTCCCTACAATTGTGAGGGATTGTAAGTGATTTGTAACACTGTAGATAAGCAGGACAAAAAGGCGCTATCCTTTTGGATCAGAGTTAATCCGCTTGATAGATGTGGATGATGTTCTGACTGTATTCCTCTCCGGTATCATCCTTGAAATCAAGTAGGCTTCCAATGATAATGCTAAATATGCAAATTCCATATCAAATCCAATTGTATAGATCCCTGATATACCCTCCCATTTTGGACGTGGCTTGTAGAGGCGTGTCATAATCGTGCGTGATACGGACTTGTCCCATACGATTATGTGTCCTATTCGTGAACCGATTCCGTAGCCCTCGTAGATACCACCCCCTCTGCTGACTCCGGATTGAGCAGAGCCAAAAAAAATGATGGAAAAATGATCTAAAATGGACAAGAACAGCGAGGGAGAGATGATGGAGCCCCCTCGCGTTCCTTGACCAGTCCGTGCAGGGGGCTCCTGCCAATTACCTTAAAAAGGCTGGAGCCATGATACCACTGGAAATCCTCAATTACCAACCGTTATTTTCCCTTCTTTATAAAATCGATCTGGACCTGGCCGAACAGGCCCGGGCACAGCATTGCCCTATTGCGGGGGTCCGCTGCATTGTGCCCACTACCCGCGCAAGCCTCGGGGTGGGCCCCCTGATCTGCCAGAGGCCTTTGAACTGCGATTCAGCCTGTGCTGTTCTCGCCCCGGTTGCCGGCGCCGGGTTTTACCACCATCGGTGCGCTTCTGGGGGCGCCGGGTCTACTGGGCACCCGTGGTGCTGTTGGTCACCGCCATTCGTCAGGGGCGCAATCCGGACGTCACCCTGGAGCAGCTTAAAAAATTTTGCGGGGTGTGGCGTTCGACTGTCAAGCGCTGGCATCGCTATTTTCGCGAACTTTTCCCAAAAAGCCGCAACTACCGCCGCCTGTCCGGGCGCCTGATGCCGCCGATTGACTCCGATCAGTTGCCAAGGGCCTTGCTGGCGCGTTTCTATCAGGCTTTCTCCGATGCCGGGGCAGCTCTTATCGCCTGCCTGCAAACATTTGCATTGGGGCCGTGATGCTCATGATCGTTGAGGCAGATGCGCATTCGATACCTTCACGCAAAAGATGGGCGGCTAGCAGAACCGAAACAATCGGTTACATGGATTTCGAGCATAGGTTCGACCCTGTCTGCCTCCATGGGGGAGGCCAGTGGAAGCGAACCCGAAAGGAGATATCCATGAGTGATCCCGAAGTGCCCATGTGGCAGCTCTGGGCCCGGTTCCGCTTTGCGGTCATCGGCGAACTGTTGTCCTGCCCCCCGCCAAAAGGGCAATTGCAAAAGGCGCTCGACCGGCTGGCCCGGCAGCACTATCAGCACCCCATAGACCCCGGCCGCCGGATCTGCTTCGGCAGATCGACCATTGAACGGTGGTACTACAAAGCCAGGGCCTCTCCCGACCCGATTGCTGCCCTGGGCAGAAGAATCCGCCGGGATGCCGGCATCCGTTGGTCCATGACCGAGACCCTGCTGGCCGCCCTAAAGGCCCAGTACGAAGCCCATCGCCGGTGGAACGTCCAGCTGCATTACGATAATCTCAAGGCCATGGCCCGGCAGCAGCCGCAGCTTGGGCCGATACCCAGCTACAAAACCGTGCTGCGCTGCATGCGAGACAACGGTTGGATCAGGCGCTATGAACCTGCCCAGCCCAGTGAAGGCCAGAAACAGGCCGCACAGCGACTCGAGCACCGGGAGGTACGCAGTTTTGAAGTCCGTCATGTCCATGGCCTCTGGCATCTGGACTTTCATCAGGCAAAAATCCTCATCCTGGATGCTTCCGGCCAATGGCGCCGGCCGATGGCGCTTGCCATCTGTGATGACCACAGTCGGCTGTGCTGTCACCTGCAGTTTTATCTGGCCGAAACAGCCGAATGCCTGGTCCACGGTCTGATCCAGGCCTTCATGAAACGCGGACTGCCGCGGGCTTTGATGAGTGATAATGGCTCGGCCATTCTTGCCGAAGAAACCCGTCAGGGGCTTGAGCGCCTGGCTATCACACATAAAACCACCCTGCCGTATTCGCCTTATCAGAATGGCAAACAGGAGGCCTTCTGGGGCCAGCTGGAAAGCCGGCTGATCGAACTCTTGCGCGGGGTCGAGGACCTGAAGCTTTCTTTTATCAACCAGGCGGCCCAGGCCTGGGTGGAACAGGACTATCATCGCAGGTTCCACAAAGAGATCAAGACCACGCCTCTTGAGCGCATGCTAAACGGATGTGATGTCTCAAGTCCTGCGCCCGAGAGCGTCACACTGCGCCGGGCCTTTACCCGGCGTATCCACAGAATCCCCCGTCGCGGTGACGGCACCGTCACAGTCGAGGGTATCCGCTACGAACTGCCGGCGCGTTTTGCGCATATGTGGCAGGTGAGCTTGCGAGGGCCGAGTTGGGACAAGAGCTGGATGGAGCTGGTCGATGCCGATACCGATGCTGTGCTGGCCCGCCTGCTGCCCCAGGACAAGGTGAAAAATGCATCCGGCATCCGCCGGAGCATCGGTGACGTTTCGGCCGCAGCCCCTGTTGAGCCAGCTGATGACCCTTTGCCGGCCCTGCTGCACCAGTGGCTTGCCGATCATGCGGCCACCGGACTGCCCCCGGCCTATCTGCCCAAGGAGGAGACGAGCATTGAATAAAACCGATATCCGAAGCCTGTACGGGCTCAAATACAATCCTTTTCTACCCGATATACCGCCTGAAGCGCTCTTTGCGCTGCCCGGATCCGAAGCCTTCGGCCTGCGTGTGCAGTCGATGGCCGCCCAGGGCGGCTTTGCCTTGATTACCGGTGATCCGGGAATGGGAAAGAGCAAAACCCTCCAGCAAATCGCCCATCGGCTCGAACAACTCCCGGACCTCACCGTCGGGGTGATGCAGCGGCCCCAGAGCAATATGGGCGATTTTTACCGGGAGCTGGGCGAGCTGTTCGGCGTCGGCTTGTCCCCGGCCAATCGCTACGGAGGGTTTAAAGCCCTAAGGCAGCGTTGGAAAAGTCACTGCCAGTCGACACTGCTGCGACCGGTGCTGCTCATTGACGAAGCCCAGCAGGTCAGTGCCGGCTGTTTGACCGAACTGCGCCTGCTGCAAAGTGATCACTTCGACTCCCAAAGCCTGTTGTTTACCATCTTGTGCGGGGATAATCGCCTTCCCGAGCGGTTCAGAAGCGCTGACCTGCTGCCCCTGGGAAGTCGCATCGGTCCCCGTTTGGTACTGACACCGCTTTTGCCGGAGCAATTGGAGGAATACCTGCATTTTGCCCTTGATCAGGCCGGCAATGCACAGCTGATGAGCACCGAACTGATACGGACCCTGGCAGCCCATGCGGCCAACAACCTGCGCGTGCTCAACCAGATGGCCGCCGAATTGATTGCAGCCGCAGCCGAACGTAACCTGCCGCGCATAGACGAATCCCTGTTTTTTGAACTGTTCTCACCCACCGGGTCCAAAGCCCGGCGCAACAAGAAATCCAATCCATGATAGATTTTAAAGATTCCGGTGAAACGGAGCCGGGCAATGCTGGGGAGCAACCCGGCAAGGGATAGCCGGATGTGAAAAGACGGTTCATAATCGTCAGGGGGGCAGCCGATGCCCCCCGCCACATCATATGAACCGGATTTCACCTATGCCTTAAAAACCCATAAAATAGAGTGAGTGAAACGAATCCTTAATGACGAGGTGAATGGATGGACAAAGCCGTAAGACAGTGGCAATACGAAGAAAAGATGGATCAAATCGTCGAAGAACTCGAAGATTTGGTGTTGGATGCATTCATAGCGGTCTTGCAGAATCTCAGGCAAAATAACAATCTGTTTCGGAAAAAAGCAGAAAAACAGCAAGACGATTGTAAATTTTAAGTGAAGTCTTTTGAACCGGGGGATCATTTTTATCCCCCGCCTCAAATAGTCAAGAAGGAAAACCTGTACCTCTTCTCTCACCTTCTTTTTATCTAACACCTCCTGAAAATGCTTTAAAAATCGATGAGATCAAATGGAGCCACAGCGACTTCTATCTTTTTCCATCATCTATGCTGGCCAAATTGCCCTCGATTTGCGAGCCCGCTCTCACAATTAAAAGCGATTTTTTGGAACTCTGGCTGAAAAGGGAGTCCTCCGAATAATCTTGCCAACCCGTGCAATATTCCCGACCTCTTGAAATTTGCACCTTGCTTCTGGCAATCCTTTTGAACCCGAGAGCCGCATTACTGCCACGGCATAGCCGGATTCTTGATTTTGCTTCAAGGATGATATTGAAGTTCCAGAGAGTCCTTATCCATACCCTGACAATTTCACTTGTAGGCAGAATAGCAAATGTTATATTGTTTAGTAGTCTGGAGTGGTTTTCAAACGCCTAATGATTCCATAAGTGCGAAGATTTTTAAGAGCCATCCCTTAAAGGTTGAAAAATGAATAGACAGCGCGTCCTTGAACTGCTGAGCCACAGCAAACCTGAGTTACAGTCCCGATTCAGGGTGACCCGGCTGGCATTATTCGGCTCCACCGCGCGTGACACTGCAACCAGTGTCAGTGATGTTGATGTACTGGTAAACTTTGACGGCCCAGCCACCTCCAGGCGGTATTTTGGCGTACAGTTCTATTTAGAGGACCTTCTCGGCTGCCCGGTCGATCTGGTAACCGAAAAGGCCCTGAGAACGGAATTGCGCCCTTATATTGAACGGGAGCAGGTCAATGTCTGATGCCAGCAAACGCGAATGGCGGTTTTACATTGACGATATGATCGATTTTGCTGAAAAAGTGCTATCCTACACTGAAGGCCTTGACCAAACGGGCTTCGAGATGAGCGGAATGACATATGACGCCACACTGCGTAACTTGGAGCTGATCGGCGAAGCTGCAACCCGCATTCCCGGCGATGTCCGCGCTGCCCATCCTGAGATCCCCTGGAGGATGATCATCGCCGCCCGCAACCAACTCATTCACGGATATCTTGGTATCGACAACGATACCCTCTGGAGCATTGTTCAGGACGATGTGCCCGAACTGCTGCCGATGCTGAAATCTCTGAGAACTGAGCTCACCCATTCCTGAATCTCATCTGCCACTATTTTTATACCCGCAAAAGTTAAGAATGCTGGCCTGAAGCGACACGTTTGAAGCTAAACGCTCCGGAGCACCATGCTTGCCAGAAAATTCTCAATTGGGCGCCCTGCCGGCTCTGCACCTTGGTTCTGATATTCCTCAAGAGCAATAATCCCGCATTACTGCCAAGGCATAGCCGGATGGTTCAGGGTTGCGTTTTCCACCACGATCATGGCTGCCCGCTTTGGGCCATCAGCCGGTAGTGTTTCAGCATAAGTTTGGATACGGCCCTGCCTTCGGCTGCGTAGCCCAGAAACAGGGGCGCCATGGTAATTCGATTGTCCAGCCCGATGCCGCCGACTTCAATGGGTAAGAATAATTTTGAATACACGGCTGCCTCCTTATTAAAGACATTGATCAATTGAATCGTCTGGCAATGAGTTTTCCGAGAAACTGCATATGATCGAAAACCGCCTGGCGGTCGCGGCCCGGGTAATTGCGGAATGTAATCAACACGCCATTTATTGCGGCAAAAAGGGCTCGCGCCATGGCCCGGGGGTTTTCGGTTGTATTGCCGGCCGTAAATATGGCTTCCAGCCGGTTGAGCAAAGCGCGAGCGGTGTTGTTGAGTCTTTCCACCAGTTCCGGGGCCAGCTCCCCGTCGAGCATGAAATGGGTCATCATCCGGAAATAATGATCCTTTTGCGTCAAAAAATCGATGAAGTCGGCCACAACAGCTTCCAGAAGATTGCCTGCGGGGTTGTTTGCGGCAATGGCGTCAATTCGGGCCAGGATTTCGTCCATGCCCCGCAAAAAGGCTTCCAGGAACAGGGTCTGTTGGTTCGGAAAATACCGGTAGATGGTGGCATGGGAAATCCCGGCTTCGGCGGCAATGTCGCGGATGTTGACTTCATGAAATGGCTTGACCCCAAAGACCCGTTCTGCCGCATCAATAATTACCTTTCTCTTGGCATTTTGCTCCTGTATCTTTAGATCCGCAAAGGTCTGCTTTTCAGGTATTTCGATTGTGCAGGCCAAGTTTTTTCTCCTGTTTCAAAGATTTGATGACGCCATCACTTCAGACAAGGCCAGATCCTGGTAGGCATGAAACAAGCGATGGCAGAATCCGTCCCACTGCTTCCAGAAATCCAGTGAAGCATCATCTGTGCCAAAAGGCTCGGCAACCGAAGCCAGTTCTTTGATTTCTTCAGCCAGAGGAGCAATAACATCGGATTTGGCGCTTTTGAGCATTCCGACCACGAACTCCTCAGGTGGATACCAGGACTTTGCCTTCTGAATGTCCCGGTAAATCTGGGTGAGCAGAACATTTCGCGGCCCCTCCCAGAGCTCGTTGACCGCCCCGTCCCGGTATATGCGCGGAAGGGAGGAAAAATCCTCCATGACCCCGTGGCCGCCGAAAATGGACATGGCCATCCGGGTGATGTCAACGGTATCCCAGGAAGCCGTGATTTTCTGCAGCATGATCAGCTCCCGGATGTCAAAGCGATGGCGTTTCTGCGCTTCGGTTTCATCGTTTGTCATCCCGCCTTTGAGCCCGCCTTCCAGGGCCAGAAAATCCCGGTAAAGCCGGAAGG
>JAGYOT010000469.1 GCA_018399455.1 Desulfobacterales bacterium | reverse complement strand
TCAGGACGGTGGCGTTGCTTTCCGCTACCTGGGAGATCATCTGAAAGACTTCCCGCATCTTGTTGCTGTTGCCTACGATATTCTTGATCTGGTATTTCTTTTGGAGTTCCGCCTGGAGCCGCTCGTTTTCAGCTTTCAACTGCTCTTTTTCCATTCGGATCCGCTCAAGGTGAATTACCTGGGTGGCAATCATGGCGGCTATCACGGAAAGGAGCTTCTCTCCATCAGCCAGGGGGTAGGCCGGATCATAAGGGCGGTCAACGCTCAATGCCCCGATGACCTGGGTTTCCTTCTTGATGGGCACACAGATGAACGAGAGGTCATGATCTTTTTCCTTTTTCCGGGTGGCGGTCCGGTTTAAGAAGCGGGAGTCTTCACTGATTTTGGGCACCGTCACCGCTTTCCCGGTCTGGATGACCTGGCCGGTGATCCCCTCGCCAAGCTTGTATTTGCCTTTGCTCAGTGCGCTTTTGGGCAGGCCGTGGGCAACTTCGATCCCAATTTCATCGCTTAAGGGGTTGAGGATGCTGATCGTTCCCCGGACCATGTTCAGGGTCCTGGAAAGCAGCTCCAGGACGTCATACAAAGACCTCTTTAAATCCGGGGACTGGCTGAGCACCTGGCTGATTTGATACAGAAGGGTGAACTCGTCCCTGGCGTTCGTGATTTCGGACACTTGTTGCATTTTGTTTTCTTCCGGCTACTTATATCGTATGTCGTTTTCCGGACAGTTTTCTGGCACTAACTATAGAAATTAAAATATCAGATACCCGGGAAAGAATCAATTGTCTGTTTATCCCGCTGCCCGGGTTACAGCCGCCGCCAGTTGCGCCGTCAGCTCATCCAGGTAACCGAAAAAGAAATGATCGGCGCCTCTGATAATGCTGAACCGCGCTTCCGGATTCCAGCGCCGGATAAGCGGTTCAACCCGCTGCGGGGGCGCAAACTCATCTTCGCTGCCGGCGAGAACCAGTTTTAAGGCCGAAATCGCCCCGGTTTGACTGAAATCCATCATCGCTGCCGGCGGGGCTACCAGAATGACAGCGCCTGCCTGAATTTTCCCGGCTGCCAGAGCAGTGACCCATGCACCAAAGGAATAGCCTGCCAGATCAATTTCCGAAAACCCTTTTGCCTGAAGAAATGCAAAAGCGGCAAGGAGATCCCTGAGTTCTCCCCTTCCTTTGCCATAGGCCCCCTGGCTTTTCCCCACCCCCCGAAAATTATAGCGGAGACTGGTATAGCCCTTTTTCTGATACACGGCGGTTATGCTTTGAACAACCGGGTTTTGCATATTTCCGCCGTATTGCGGGTGCGGATGGGAGATCAGCACGGCCTTCCGCATATCCCCCGCTCCCAGTCGGCCCTCGATGGACAGGCCCTCACTTTTAAACAAGACCGGGCTGTCATTCATAAAGACTCCGTGGATTGAATCAATTCGATCAGTCTGCTGCCATAGTGCCTTATCTGCCAGCATTTAATTCCGTCAACGGCCGCCAGAGACTCCGGAGACGCTGGCGCTTGCTCGACAATGGCCTTGATCCGGGCATTGCTCAGGAAGACGCCGGGGTCGATGCCCAGCCGGCATGCTTCTCTTGCACGCCATCGTTTCACGCGATCGATTTTGCGCGTGACTTCTATGGACTGGGCCGGTCTTCGGGACCGTGGGTAACGGGGAAGCTGGTCTTCGGGCACGGAAAGCCCCATTTTGACAGCCTGCAAAATAATTTTTCCGTACATTTGGATTTGTTTCCGGCTAAAGATGTTTAGGGCATCCAGTTTTTTCATTGTCTTGGGCCGCACCCGGGTAAGTTCGAGCAATGCCTGGTTGCTCATAATTTTAAAAGGGGGCCGGTCCTTCTGACGGGCTTTTTCAAGCCGCATTAAAAGAAGAGACTCAAGCACGGCGAGACTCCTCGGGTCCAACCGGCCGGCGCCTTTTAAACGAAGAAAGAGAGGACTTTGTCCGGGGGGCTCCGGGCGAACAGCAGAAAGGGCTTCGCATTCCTCCAAAACCCAGTTGAGCCGCCCTTTCCTGGAAAGCTCCGCTTCAATAAGGGATTGAAGTGCAATCAGGTAGCGCACATCATTGGCGGCATAGGCAATCATTTCTTCAGGCAGAGGCCTCTGGGACCAGTCTCTCTTTTGGAACTTTTTTTCCAGATAAATGCCGAAATGATGCTGGATGAGAGCGTTGAGACCGGTTTCCGCGTAGCCCAGAAAACGACTTCCGATTTCCGTGTCAAAAAGATTACGAATGCTTATATGATAGTCGCGGAACAGGCTGCGAACGTCATAGTCCGCACCGTGGAAGACTTTGCGGATGGCCGGGTCTTCCATGATATTCTTGAGTTCTTCAATATCCTTCAGGGCCGTCGGATCGATAATATAAATTACGTCAGCCGCAGCAATCTGGATCAGGCAGATCTGTTCGTTGAAATGGAACAGGCTGTCGGCTTCCAGGTCCACAGCAATAAC
>JAGYOT010000468.1 GCA_018399455.1 Desulfobacterales bacterium | reverse complement strand
GGCGGCCTCCAGATACGTCAACAGCACGAGCTGCCATGTTTTCCTGACAGGCCGGGCCGGTACGGGCAAGACCACGTTTCTTCAAGACATCCGCCGGCGCACCCATAAGAACACCATTGTTGCCGCCCCTACCGGCATTGCCGCCATAAACGCAGAAGGCGTGACCCTGCACTCCCTCTTCCAGTTGCCTTTTGGCGCCTTTATTCCGGCTGAACCCGCTTTCGGGGAAACAGCGCCTGATTTTGAGCTGAGCACTCCCCGGTCGCTTCGCCGCAGCATCAAAATGAACAACAGCAAGCGCAACATGCTGAGAAAGCTGGAGCTGTTGATCATCGATGAGGTGAGCATGCTCCGGGCGGATCTCCTGGATGCCATAGACTCAGCCCTGCGCTGGATTCGCAGAAACCCGCGCATTCCCTTTGGAGGCGTTCAGATCCTTTTTATCGGGGATTTGCATCAACTGCCGCCGGTGGTGAAAAAGACCGAATGGGAGCTGCTGAAAGCCTATTACGAAACCCTGTTTTTCTTCGGTGCAGCCGCTTTATCCGACTGGCAGCCGGTATATATCGAACTCGAGCATGTTTACCGGCAGAGGGATGAACAGTTTATATCTATCTTAAACCACCTGCGGGAGGGACGGCCGACCCACAGCGATATCGCATGCTTAAACCACCGTTGCCGCCCTGAATTCCAGGCCGCCCCGGGCGACGGCTACGTGTACCTCACCACGCACAACCGAAAAGCCGAGCGCATCAACCAAACCGAGCTTGAAAAACTGCCGGGGAAAGGCCTGAAATACAGCGCCCGGATCAAGGGCACTTTCGATCCCCGCACCTACCCGGTGGAGCCGGGGCTTTGGCTCAAAAAGGACGCCCAGGTGATGTTCATTAAGAACGATCCCTCCGGCGAACAGCGCTTTTTTAACGGAAAAATCGGAACCGTCAAGGAGCTCAGCGAGGCCGGGGTGAGCGTCGGGTTTGCCGACGGCAGTGCGCCGGTCCGGGTGGAGCCCTACACCTGGGAAAACAAGCGCTACACCCTGAACAAGGAAAAAAATGAAATTGAAGAAAAAGTTATCGGCACCTTTTCTCATTTCCCCGTGAAACTCGCCTGGGCGATCACCATTCATAAGAGCCAGGGGCTCACTTTTGATCAAGCCGTCATCGATGTCTCCCAGGCCTTTGCTGCAGGCCAGGTCTATGTGGCGCTATCCAGGCTCACCAGCCTGAGAGGACTTGTTCTGACCGCACCCTTCCGCTTCAAAGAATTCCCCCCGGAGCCGGCCCTGGAGGCCTTTGCCCGCCAAAAAACGAACACGCAAAGCCTGGAGGCGCGGTTCCAGGATCAATCTTTTGCCTATCTGGAAGAGACCCTGAGCGCTGCATTTGATTTCAACCCGATCAGCAGAGAACTTTTTTTTCATCTGCGAGGCTACACCAAAGACGTCGCGCATTCAAAAAAACAAAAAAACCTGGAATGGGCGAAGGCGCTTGAGGAGGCTTTTAAACCGATAAAGCAGGTTGGGGATAAATTTTTGCACCAGCTTGACCGGATCCTGCCCTCGGCCGCCGAGGACAACCTGGCCCATCTTAAAGACCGGGTGGATGCTGCCAAAGACTATTTTGAGCCGCTTTTAATCAAAATCGCCGAACAGATCGAAGAAAAACATACGCAGTTAAGGAATGAGAAAAGCGGAGTCAAGCAGTACCTCCGGGAACTGGAGGACCTTGAGCGGATCTTTTACGGCCAGCTTCAGAAAATCTACAAGGCCTGCGCCCTGATTGATGCCACACGATCTGGCGAAGAACTGACCCGGCACCATCTGGGCAGTCCCCCGAAACCGGTAAAAGAACGATCAGATTCGGAAAGCAGCAAAGATTCGGCAAAGAAGAAGCCGGATATAACTAAGCCAGACACCAAAACGGTGAGCCTTGAGCTTTTCAACCAGGGCCGGTGCCTAAAAGAAATCGCTGAAGACCGAAAGCTCACGCTGATGACAATCGAGGGCCACATGGCGCACTGGATCAGGGAAGGCTGGCTGGACGTCAACCGGCTGGTGTCGGCTGAGGCCCTGAGCGAAATCACAGCCGAATTTCAGAGGCTTGAGACCGCTTATCTAAAACCTGTTCACGAAGCCCTTTCCGGCAGGTACGATTACGGCACGATAAAATTTGTAGCCGCCCACTTAGAGCAAAAGAACAAATAAATCCATTCCCCCTTTTCCATTAAATATTTCGATTTGACAAATAAAAAATGGATAGCTACTCAAGTATTTGAAGAATACAGATAAGAAAGGTAACGAAAAAGCTATAGAAAGCGCGTTGAAATGATAAAACCGGAAATGACCGTACTTGATATTATCAGCCAGCACCGGGAGACCGAACCGGTCTTTAAGCGCTATGACGCATTGGCCGGGGAATGCATCTGCTGTAATTCGCTCTTTGACACCTTGAAGCAGGTGGCGAAAAAATACAAT
>JAGYOT010000467.1 GCA_018399455.1 Desulfobacterales bacterium | reverse complement strand
GGAAAACGGGAATTGCTACCCGTTATTGTTGTAAAACACCGCCGGGGCGGAATAGAACATGCTTAAGGGGTAACCGCTGCAGCAAGATTATGCTGGGTATTATGCAAATTGTGTTGGAGCTGTAAAAGGCCATTGCCGCAAGAAATTCTGTCAGATTCAGCCAAGGTATGGGTCGTATGGGTTTGGGCCATAGCATCATAAGAAGGAACAAACACTATTAATTTTTTTAAATTATCCCATGAGCCGGGATTAATGTCAAGACAGGCCCAACCGATAGGCTCAGATTGTATTGGGACCATCAAGGCCGTGCGGGCGCCTCTCCTACGCAAAAGGAGTTTCAGACAAATAGCTGCAGAGTTTGCTGATTGGCATCGGCATTACCACAGCCCGCCCCAGCGCTTCAAGCAGCACAAAATGAATAAGGTCTCCGATTCTCTTTTTGTCCCGGCTAATTGCATCCATGATCCCGGCGTCCTGCAGATCAACAGAAACCGGCAGACCAAAAACCATGAGCAGCCGCTCAAGCCTCCGGACATCCGCTTTGGAAAGCATCCCCATGTTCACGGAAATCCTTGCCGCCAGCATCATGCCCACACTGACCGCCTCGCCATGGGCCAGACCCGTATTTTTTTCCACTGCATGGCCGAAAGTATGGCCGAAATTAAGCTTGCGCCGCTCACCCTTTTCTTTTTCATCCCGGCTGACGACGGCTGCCTTAATTGCCACCGAATCATACACCACCTGCTCCATTACCTGCGGTTCCAGTGTAAAGGCCCGGCGGTGCTCGCGTTCGAGAAAATCAAAATAATCCTTGTCGGCAATGGCTGCGTGCTTGACCACCTCGGCAAACCCGCAGGCAAGCTCCCGTTCCGGCAGAGAACTTAAAAGCCCCGGATCACAGAGAACAAACTCCGGCTGGTTAAACACTCCGACCATGTTCTTGTACCCCCTGAAGTTAACCCCGGTTTTGCCGCCTACACTGGCGTCCACCTGGGAAAGAAGCGTGGTGGGACAATACGCAAAGCGAACCCCCCGCAAATACGTGGACGCCACAAAGCCCGTAATATCGCAGACGATGCCCCCACCAATACCCAGCAAAAAAACCGAGCGGTCTGCTTCCAGGGCTGTCAGCCGGTCAAAGATTTCCGCCACCGTCTCCAGTGTCTTGACATTTTCTCCCTGGCCGATACGGATGACTTCACGGCTTGGAAACATGCGGCCATGATGGCGAAGAACATTCTCATCGCTGATGATAATCACCCGCTCCTCCGGCAGATAAGCCGGCAGCCGCTCCAGGGACTCTCCGACAAAAATATGCGATACCCTTTCCGCACCGTCTATGGTCATGGTCCTCATAGGTGAAGCACCTCCTCAATTGCCTGCATCTGGCGGCACAGAGCGGCAAACTGGCTCGGATACAAGGATTGCACGCCGTCGCTTTTGGCCTTTTCCGGCGCATGATGGACCTCCACCATAACCCCGTCGGCATTCACCGCCACCGCCGCCCTGGCCAGAGGCATCACCTGATCCCGGAATCCGGCGGCATGACTGGGATCCACGATAACGGGCAGATGGCTTTCCCGCTGGACTACGGGCACAGCAGAAAAGTCAAGGGTGTTTCTGCTGTGGCGGACAAATGTGCGAACCCCCCGTTCACAAAGAATCACATTGGGATTGCCTTCAGCCATAATATATTCAGCCGCCATCAGCCACTCTTCAACGGTCGCGGACATGCCGCGCTTCAAAAGCACGGGGCGTCCGGATTCCCCGGCACGCCTGAGGAGGCTGAAATTCTGCATATTTCGCGTGCCGATCTGAAGAATATCCGCATATGCCTCCACCATGTCAAAACAAGCCAGATCCATCACTTCGGTGGCGACCGGCATACCGGTAGCCTCACGGACTTTGGCAAGAATTTGCAAGCCCTTCTCCCCCAAGCCCTGAAATGAGTATGGCGAGGTCCGGGGTTTGAATGCCCCGCCCCTGAAAATATCCGCTCCGGCCGCCCGGACCGCTTCGGCGATGGTCAAGGCCTGGGACTCGTCTTCGATGGCGCAGGGTCCGGCAATCACCGTCATTTTCTCTCCGCCGACAGCCACATGCCCGACCTTGACAACCGTGTCCTCGGCCTTCGTCTCCCGACTGACCAGCTTAAAGGGCCGGGTTACAGCAATAGCCTCTTTAACTCCGGGCATTTCCTGAACCCAGGCCGCATCCACCGGAGCTTTATTATATAGGACGGCGATTGAAACCCTTTCCCCGCCCGGAATGGAGCGGGCCTTGTAGCCGTTCTCCTCAAGCATTTGAATAACTTTTTTCACATGTTCTTCTGCAGCGTCACGTCGCATGACGATTAACATGGCTTCACCCCCCCCTGTATGCGTATCTATGAATTTAATTCCGCTTTGGCACGGCATCCTAGTACCTTTGCCGCCAAAAAAAACCGCGGGGCTTTGAGAGGCCCCGCGGTTTTTAAGTGT
>JAGYOT010000466.1 GCA_018399455.1 Desulfobacterales bacterium | reverse complement strand
AGACGAAGGTCCATATCCGGCCGTCCAAACTGCTCGCAGCAGATTTTTTTTAACAGATCCTTGTTCTTATCCCGGCTGATCCAGTTTGTTTGAAACTGGCTGTGGGGGAGTTCAATTTCGATCGCGTTTTCCCGGATGGATTTCAGACGGCTTTCAGCAAGGCATGCCGCAAGCGATGGCTGCTCTTCTGAAAGCCTGGCCAGAACAAGCGCCCAATTCTCTTCTGCCGTTTCAGGAGCCTTTGGGTTCGGCTCCGCTTCCGCCGGCGGACTTTCGGCACGGGGATCGGGTTGTTCATCCGGCTGTGGCCCTGGCCGGGTTTCCGGTGAATCCGTATCAGGCTCAGGGGGCGAAGGCGCCGTTTCCCCGGGGGCCTGTCCGGATACCGCTTCCGCGTGCTGCGGTTTGCAGGGCACCTGAGGTTCAGTCCCGGCGCTGTCTGTCCGGCCGGCCTGCCCGACTTCCCGGCGCAAAAGATCAAGTTTTTCAATCAAGGTATCCAGGGGCAGTGCCGGTTTTACCTGCAGAATCCGGAGGAAGGCCGTCTCGAGCGCAATTTTGGGCTGGCTGGAATGCCTGATGGTTGCCTCTTCCCTGAAAAGGATATCGAGTATCTGGCTCAGATAGGGGGCCGGAATATCGGCGGTCTGCTGTTTCAGGGCCTCAATCTCATGGGCCGGCACATCGGCGAGCGTTTCTGTCCCGCCGCCCATTTTAACCACCATGAGGTTTCTGAAATGGGCTACAATCTCGTTGAAAAGCTTCACCATGGGCTGGCCGCGGGTGTAGCAGTTGTCGATCGTTTCAAGCACGGCCCCCGGATCAGCCTTGAATACCGCTTCGGAAATCGCAAAAAGATCGCGCCGGTCAATGCCCCCCAAAACGTCGAGGATATCCGGGGTGTCAACGTTTCCCGTTGCACAGGCCAGGATGTGATCGAGCAGGCTTAACGCATCGCGGACGCTGCCGTCCGCCTCCCGGGCCACCAGGGCCAGGCCCTCGGTATCAATCGAGATGCCTTCCTTTTTGCAGATTTCCTCCATGTGCCGGATCAAGGGGTCAATGGCCACCCGTTTGAAATCATGACGCTGGCACCGCGACAAAATGGTGATGGGGATTTTATTGGGCTCAGTGGTGGCAAAGAAAAACATCACATGAGCGGGCGGCTCTTCCAGAATTTTGAGCAAAGCGTTGAAGGCCGCATCACTTAACATGTGAACTTCATCGACGATATAGATTTTATAGGGGCTGTGCGCCGGCAGGTACCTGGCGTTTTCCCGTAGCTCCCTGACGTTTTCTACTTTGTTGTTGGAGGCACCGTCGATTTCAAATACGTCGGTGGCGTGGCTGCCCGTTATTTCCCGGCAAGACGGACATTCATTGCAGGGCTCGGTTGTGGGGGCGGATTCGCAGTTGACGCATTTGGCCAGGATCCTGGCAACGGTTGTCTTGCCGGTTCCCCTGGGACCGGCAAACAGAATCGCATGGGCCAGCCGATCCGCGGTTATGGCGTTGGCAAGGGTCCGGGTTATGTGCTCCTGGCCCACAACTTCGTCAAACCGTTGGGGTCGGTATTTTCGAGCTAGCACCAAGTATGCCATGGATGATCCTCAAAGCACATTTAAGACCGCCGCCCAAAAACCGGGCGGCGTGCTCCGGGCCTTACCTTCCGGGGACGTTGGAATTACGAAGTGTTGGGCTTTCCGGTGCTCCGTTTCGCACGATCCCGCTGGCACGTGGCTGAAGAACGAACCCGAGGAATTTTTGCCCCCCAGACCTTAAACGTATTAAAAGGCAAAGCCGTCACGATGTCGGATATATAAGCGGGTTGATACTCAATGTCAAGGATTCTGGTGCTAAGAGTTTAAAACGTCAAAAATTTCTCAAAATGAGAAGAAAATAAGTAAGTGTTCTCAAATTGAGAAAGATTTATAAGTATTAAAATAGGAAAAGGCGTATAATATACTGAAAAAAGTACAATTAAAAAAAATAACTATCTTGGCATTTTTAATGCATATAAGATGGCTAACATTTACCTTTTTTAAAGGTTTATGAGAAAATACATAGATGATATCTGGAGATTCTGCCCTCAATTCTATGAGGTTTAAGGCTGTTACTGACAAACATATCAGGAGCATAAATGAAGAGCCTCATTCCTCCTCGGCACAGTTCTTCATATCGAACTAAGTTATAAGTTTTTGGCAGATTGTATCTATTCAGCTCATTTTTAAAAGCTACCCTGATGACTCCAGGGAATATGCTCTTTGACAATTTTAAAAATTACTCGTTTAAAAACGCAGGGAATTTGCCTTCAAACAGCAACCGCAGGGCTTCGCTTGCCATGACACCATGCTTCTTGCATGTTGAAAGGTAGCTTCTGACGCGACAAAAAATAGCCGCCCCTTTCTCTGAGCGAAAGCACCCTGATATCTTTTGCTGGACCTTGGTCATCCGGATGTCATTTTCTCCCTGGTTGTTGGTAAAC
>JAGYOT010000465.1 GCA_018399455.1 Desulfobacterales bacterium | reverse complement strand
ACAGCCAAGCACTGCGCTACTGAGGCCATGAACCTATGCGGAGAAAGGGGTGATAAGAGCGATCCGGAAGTTGAACGCCTGTTCCGCGACTCCCTGGTCCTTAGCATCGGGGGCGGCACCAGCCAGATACTTAAGAATATGATCACCGCCCATCTTCGACGCTGACGCCCGGGCTTGCAAATGCGGCGGTCTTTAACAAATTATGGAAATCATCGATCATGAGGGGAGGATAACGCATGCCGGGACAAAACTATGATGCCGTCATTATCGGCGCCGGATTGGCCGGTCTCACCGTAGGTTCCATTCTGGCCTGTCAGGAAAAGAAAAAGATCCTGATTCTCGAGCGCGAAAACTTTGTGGGCGGCCGCATTGTCAGTTTCACGGGTCGTGACGGCGATCTTTATCTCTACGGGAGAAAACTGGGACTCAAGGGGTTTAAACAGGTACTGGCCTCCGTGAACACCTGGGTGACATACGCCGAGCCCGATCTTGAAACGATAATGAAGGAGCACCGGCTCGACGGTTACAGTTTTGAAGCCGGCGGACATGCCACCTTCTGGGGCAGCCGGGGACGGGTTGGATGCCTCCTGGACTACCTGGGAATTCCGCTTGATCTCCCGGGAAACGAAGGGTTCACCGTCATTGACCTGGATCAGGAAGGGGTTTTCCCGGTCGAAAAAGGCGGCGCATACAACTGGATGAACAAAACATCCAACCGTACTGCCAAGACCCTGCTCCGGGAGATGCTGGTTGCCGATGAAGCCACCCTGGCTCAATGGGACCTCATTTCGTTTGACCAATGGCTCAGGGAACGAACCGATGACCGCAAGGTTTATGAATTCCTGGCCGCCGTAGCCTCCATTCATATGGTCATGGGAGAACCCAAAATGATCCCGGCCGGTGATTTTATCCGGTTCATGAACACGGCCGGGCAAATCGGCATGAACCTGATTTCAGGCTCCACCGGCATTGTCCCCAAACCAGGCTTTGTCAAAATTGCCGAAACCATGGCGGAAAAAATTACGGCCTGCGGCGGTGAAATTATCACCGGCGCTGATGTTCGGGAAGTCCTCATGGAAAACAGGAAGGTCACCGGGATAAGGGCGGTTACGCCGGACGGTGAAACCATGTTTCCGACGGACACCGCGGTATGCACCGTTCCCATCAAAAAAATATGGGGCTTTTTACCCCAATCCATCTTTCCCGAACCTTTGGTCAAAAAAGTAAACCAGGAATTTTTCAGTGTCGGCATGCTTACCGGGTTCGTGGGCGTTAATTACGATGTTTTCTCCGAGGCGGGCATGAACCCAAAAAGCTGGCTTCTGGTGCCCTCCCTGATCAAAGCCGAGGAAGGCTACATCGGGGATGTGGACATCATCTCGATTATGCCCGGCAACTTTGCCCCCTCACTGAGCCCGGAGGGCAAATCATCGCTTGCCTACTCGATTGCGCTGACTGAAGAGGAACTGCGCAACAGGTCAAAAGTCGACCGGGTTATAAGGGAAGCCCGGGAGCTCTTTCATAAAAAATTTCCACCCCTGAAAGACAATACCCTCTGGGAAATCTGGACCTGCTCGGACAAGGGCTTCGGGGACTGGCCGCCGATCGGGGACCGACGACCGCCCACGACCATTTCCGGCTTTGAAGGCCTTTTTTTCGCAGGCGATGGATACGGTGAATCCAATTGGGGCAGCGGAATGGATGCGGCCATCTACTCCGGGCTGCTGTGCCTGGACACCATGACCCGCGGCAACTACTCGGAAAAAGTCTTGCCGGCCTATCACCGTTAGGCCTCTTAAACAAGAGCCTGGCCTTCAGGTCATTCAGCAAAGGAGGATATACATGATACTCGCATCAGAGGAAACCATTCAAAACTTTACCGAAAAGGGTTTCTGGGGCCATAAAACGATCATCGACCTGCTCTATGAAAAAGCGGCCGCCGCAGGTGATCAGGAAGCATTGGTGGACCCCTACAACAAGGCCGACCTCGTTGGAACCGAGCCCAGCCGCCTTACTTACAAGGCGTTTGTTGACGGCATCGACCGGCTGGCGCTCAAGTTTCTGGACTGGGGAGTCAGGCGCGATGACATCATTATCGTTCAGCTGCCAAATATTATGGAGCTGACCCTGACCATATTCGCCGCCGCGCGGGTCGGGGCCATTGTCAGTCCCATCCCGGTGCAGTGGAGGGCGCATGAAATCCGCCATGCCGTCGGTCTCACCGGCGCCGTCCTTTGCGTCACCTCTCACAGCCTGCTGGGGTTTGATCACCTCGATCTCTTCCGCTCCAGCCTCCCGCAGGACACAAGCCTTCGCCGATACATAACCGTAGGTCCGGGCGGCCCCGAAGGTGCGGTCAACATGGATGATATCCTGACAGCCGAAGAATCAGCCGGGACAAAACGCCTCGAAGGCCTTCAGAGCAGCGCCAACGACATATTTACCATATGCTGGACCTCCGGCACGGAAGCCTGAGGTGCTCAAGA
>JAGYOT010000464.1 GCA_018399455.1 Desulfobacterales bacterium | reverse complement strand
AGGGCTATGCCGTTGAATTTTTGTCTGAAAAATAGCGCGCTTATGGTTTAAACCCGTTCAGTCCCGGGTCCAGTTGTACGCCCAGAGAATTGAGGGCCATTGAAACAAGGTTGTAGTTGCCCACGGCAAAGATGAAGTCCATCATCTGTTTGTCGTCATAGGTTTTTTTCAGCTCGTTCCATGTGGTATCTGAAACAAAGGCTTCGTTTTTTAGTTCATCGGTCGCCCGCAGAAGGTTTCGATCCAGATCCGACCAGCCTTCAGCCTCCGGGCCGGATTTGATGCGCTCGATTTCCTCCTCGGTGAGTCCGGCTTTCCTGCCGATTACGACGTGCTGGCCCCATTCATATTCCGCCTGGCATAGCCAACCTATCCTCAGGATGACCAGTTCACGCTCCCGGTCCGGAAAACTGGATTTATTCATCACATGGGAGGCAAATACCAGCCACCGTTTCAAGAGTTTGGGGTGATGGGCCAGGGTTTTGAAAATATTGATGGGCTCATCAAACGAAGCACGTTTCACAAGCTCGCGCTGTTCTTCATTCATTTCGGACAGATCAAGGGGCTGCAGTCTGGCTTGCGATAATTTCATGTCGCTTCTCCTTTTATTCATGATTTATGTCATAGTGTTTCAGAAGGTCGAGCATGGTGATGTCCCCGATAATTCGTTTTTCTTCATCCAGTATGGGAATTTCTTTGATCGCCGCTTTAACCATTCGCTTAATGACGGTTTCAACATCATCTTCCGCCCCTGCGAAAATCAGACCCCTGTTCATGATGTGCCCTGCTGTTTCGGCGGTGATCATGGGGATCACGGATCGCGCGTGAACCGCAGGTTCAAAACTGCTTGAGAACAAGTGCCGGATCAGGGCGCCAAGGGAAATGATGCCTTTACATACGCCGTCCTTATCCACCACATACATCAGACGGGTATGCGGATGCGCCAACATTTTGCCCAGCACCTCGCGGATACTGTCTTCCTCATTGACGCGAGGGATGTCTCTCTCTTTAACGATTTCAATAAGTTCTTTGATTTTCATGGGCTATTCCTTAATTCCCTCCCCCGCCTGCTTTAATGCAAACTTGACTAAAGGAGGCGCTACGAGTTCACTGATAATGACGGCTCCGAGTACCGCATTGATCATTATCTCAAAGAGTTCCGGTTGCATGAGGGGTTGGGCCATGAAGACCAGCCCGATGGTCACCCCGGCTGTGGGAAGCAGGCCATAGGCGAGATATTTTTTGACGTCTGCCGGAGCATGGGAAAGCTCTGCCCCGAGTCTTGTGCCTATATATTTGCCGGTGAAGCGGGAGGCGACGATTAGAAATGCCATGAAACCAACGAATTTGAAAACCATTAGATCGAAATGGGCTCCGGCGAGCGTAAAAAACAGGGCAAATATGGGCTCTTCAATATTCTCTACAGCCTGAAAGAGCCGATCGCTGTGCCTGGCCTTGTTGATGATCAAAAACCCGACCATCATGTTGGCCAGAAGAGGGGAAAGCTTCAGGTGCCCGGCGATGCCCGAACAAAGGAAAATGGCCCCCAGAATAACGACCAGAAGCGATTCTTTCTTTCTGATCCATGGCGATAGAGCGATCAGCATGAAACCGATTACCGAGCCCAGCAGTATGGAGCCCAGAATGATTATCCCCGGTTCAGCAACTACCCGGTAAAAGGAGATCCCCCCACCCCCGGTTAAAATATGAACGATGGGGCCGGCAAATGCAAAAAGAATTATGGCCACGGCATCATCCAGGGCCACAACGCCCAACAGCGTCGTGGTGAGGGGCCCTTTGGCCTTGTATTCATGGACGATGGCCAGGATGGCGGCAGGTGCCGTAGCTGCGGAAACTGCCGCGATAATCAGCGACAATGGGAGGCAACCTTCTGTAAAGGAGCCGGGGCACCCATCCAGCCCTATAAGATACGGGCCCAAAAGAGCCGTCAGTACGAAAGTCAGGAGAAAGGCGCCGAGAGCTTCGCTCAGGTTAATGACAAAAATGCTCTTTCCCAGCATTTTGAGTTTCGAAAACTTCAGGCTTCCTCCGACGGAATAGGCGATAACCGCCAGGGCGATCTCGTTTATCACATAAAATTTTTCCTTTATCAGAGCTTCGGGAATGATTTGAGATATGGACGGGCTCAACAGGATACCGGCAATGATGTATCCGCTGACGCGTGGAAATCGCAGCCAATTTGCCAATCGGCCGCCCAGGTACCCAAAGATAAAGAAAATCCCCAGAGCCTCCAAAGCCCCGATTTCAAAAAAAGGCATCCGTGTTTTTTCTTCCCTTCTGCAGGCGATAACCTGCTAAGACATTAATATTCATAATATGCTATAATAACATTATTGTCAGGAGAGTCGAGACAAAGATCTCAGGGCCGGCTTCCCTGAAGCCCGGAAAGGGGTGGGTGGCTAAAACAATTGCGAACCGGTTATAATCCAATTATTATTTAATTATTGGATCTTCGATGGCCCGGTTT
>JAGYOT010000463.1 GCA_018399455.1 Desulfobacterales bacterium | reverse complement strand
TAGGGGACTGGTCAATATTAATAACCTTGTCCACATGGGAGAGCCCCTCAATCGACTCATAAGGAGCAGCCGGAATGGCGCTGTGATAAAGCCGCTGGGCAAGGATGCGGTATAGGGTCTCCAAAACAAGGCTCGATTTTCCTGAGCCGGAAACACCGGTGACACAGGCAAAACAACCCAGAGGAAAGGAGACATCAATTTGCTTCAAATTGTTGGCGGAAGCCCCCCGGATAACCAGCTGATGGCCATCCGCCGGCCGTCTCCGGGAGGGCACCGGGATTTCCCGCCGGCCGGAAAGGTACTGGCCGGTCAAGGACTGTTCATCCTTTTGGAGTGCTTCAGGAGTTCCGGAATAAACCACTTCGCCGCCCTTCCTGCCTGCTCCCGGACCCATGTCCACCACATGGTCCGCTGCAAGAATGGTCTCCTCGTCATGTTCGACCACCAGGACCGAATTGCCAAGATCCCGCATTTGTTTGAGACTATCGAGAAGCCGTTGATTATCCCGTTGATGCAGGCCAATGCTGGGCTCATCCAGTACATACATCACGCCGGTCAATTTCGAGCCGATCTGGGTGGCAAGTCGAATCCGCTGAGACTCTCCGCCGGAAAGGGTGGTGGCGGTGCGATCCAGGGTGAGATACGAGAGGCCGACGTTCATCAAAAACTGCAGCCGGTCATTGATCTCTTTTAGTATCCGGGCGGCAATGGCCTGCTTTTTCCCGGTAAAGGCAATATTTTCAAAAAACGCCCGGGCTTTTTCAATGGAAAATGCGGTGATCTCTGCTATGGAAAGGCCTTCCACTTTTACAGACCGGCTGATGCAGTTCAAACGGGCACCCTGGCATTCCGGGCACTTACGGAAATTCATGTACTGCTTGATGTCTTCTCTGGCATGGTGGGAATCGGTTTCCCTGTAACGGCGTTTGAGGTTCGGGATAACCCCCTCAAACGGTCGGGTGTAATTGATACGTCGATTGCGGCGGTATAAATAGAAGGGGATCTCCACCTCCCCTGAGCCGTATAACAGCACCTCCTTGAAATGCGCCGGGAGATTTTTATACGGGGTATAGATGTCCACCTGATAATAAGAGGTAAGCGCATCCAAAAACTCCGCAAACTGGACCGAACTTCGATTGGCCCATGGCCGGACCGCGCCTTCGCGCAGCGACAACTCAGGATCAGGCACCACAAGATCAGGGTCAAATTCCGTGGTGGCTCCCAATCCGTCACACCTGGGGCACGCCCCCTGAGGGGAATTAAAGGAGAAAATAGCCGGGGTCAGCTCCGGATAGCTGATGCCGCAGTAAACACAGGCCGCCTTTTCACTGTAAACCTGGGAATCAAGGACGGCTCCGGCCCTGTCTACCACATCCACGGTCACCCTGCCGCCTGAAAGGGAGATCGCCAGTTCAATGGAGTCCGCAAGACGGTTTTTAACGCCATCTTTTGCAATCAGACGGTCCACTACCACATCAATCGTATGTTTGCGGGATTTGGCAAGCTTTGTAAGCGAGTCAATCTCTGAGATGCAGCCGTTGATTTTAACCCGCGCAAACCCATCCTTTTTCAGACGCGACAACAGAGATTCATGCGTTCCTTTCTGATTCTCTACCAAGGGTGCCAGAATCAGCAGCCGGGTTCCCGCTTTATGCGCCAAAACCTGATCAACAATCTGGTCAAGGGATTGAGACGTTATCGGCCTGCCGCACTGGTAGCAATGAGGTGTGCCCACACGGGCAAACAAAAGACGCAGAAAATCGTATATTTCGGTTACCGTGCCAACTGTAGAGCGGGGATTGTGGCTGGCGGTCTTTTGTTCAATGGCAATGGCCGGTGACAGTCCTTCGATCAGGTCCACATCCGGCTTTTCCATACGTTCCAGGAACTGGCGGGCGTAAGTTGACAAGGATTCCACATAACGCCGCTGCCCCTCGGCATAAAGGGTATCAAAGGCAAGGGTGGATTTACCGGAACCAGAAAGCCCGGTAATCACGATAAACCGGTTGCGCGGTAAATCCAGGTCGATATTTTTTAAATTATGCTGCCGGGCGCCTTTTATAACAATACGATCCGAGGCCATTCATGCGTTTCCGTATTCGGTGTCGATATCAGCTCCACAAAAAAATCAGCAGGCGTTAATACGAATTCGACTGTGCGGACTGAAGATTTTCCGCCTGCTCGGCCGCCATCCGGATTGCAGCAGCCAGGCTGCCTGGATTGGCAATGCCTTTTCCGGCGATATCATATGCAGTCCCGTGGTCCACGGAGGTTCGGATGATCGGCAGGCCAAGGGTAGTGTTGACCCCGTCCGAAAAATGAATCAGCTTGAACGGAATGAGTCCCTGATCATGATACATGCATACGACCGCATCATAGGGGCTGTCCTTATTCGGGCGGGCCACTGCATGATAGAAAAGCGTATCCGGCGGGAAAGGCCCCTCAATATCAATCCCTTTTTCAAGCGCCTGAGAAACAGCTGGTTGAA
>JAGYOT010000462.1 GCA_018399455.1 Desulfobacterales bacterium | reverse complement strand
GGCTGGCGGCTTCCTACGGAAATCCCGAACAGGCATTAGGCAGGTTTGAAGCAAAGGTTCGCTCCGATCCAAGGGATCCCATGGCCCATTACGGATACGGCCTTGCCCTGGAACGCAACGGCAATCCGGAAGTCGCTCTCAGGCATATTCGTACCGCTCATTCCGTTTTGCCCAATGATGCCTATATAACCGAGGACCTGGGAATCATGTACTTCTTAAACGGAGAATACGAAAAAGCCCTTGGCCTGCTCAATCAGGCCGCCCGCCAACAGGAAACCGGACCTACCGGCAGACTCTACCTCGGCCGATCCCAGCTTGCCCTGGGCAAAACCGAAGATGCCGTGGAAACCTTCAGCCGGCTGGTTAAAGCATATCCTGACTTCCGCCAGGGCCGTTATTTCCTCGGTAAATCCTATGCCGAACAGAATAAGCCGGGAGATTCCCATTACCACATGGGATTGTACTATATGGACCTGGATGATAGGGAAACAGCGGCCCACCATTTCAGGCAGGCGTTGAAATATCTGACGAATAATGAAAAAATCGAAAGAATCAATGCACTGTTAAAAAAAAACAAGGACCGGGAGCATCCTGAAAAGCCTTCAAGCCCGGTCGAAATGGGAGAATTTCATGGTAAAATTGCCCCGGCCCTGCGAGGCGGAACGAAGGGCGGTGGAATAGCCAAACATTTTGGACAGCGGCACACTGGCGGAAATCACCTGAATCTCTCCCTTGGCGGAGATTGACTCAATCTTGCCGCCCCGGGCGTTTAAATCCCCGATCACTTCCCCCATGAAATCCTCCGGCACAAAAATTTCGGCATCCATGACAGGCTCAAGCAGATATGGCTCCCCCTTTGCAAATGCCTCGCGGCATGCCATTGTAGCGCCCACCTTGAAGGCCAGCTCCGAAGAAAAATGTTCCTTGACCCTGGCCCCGGTCAGCACCACTTCAACGTCAACCACCGGATAGCCCATCAGTTCCCCGTACTCCATGGCATCATGAACGCCCTGGGCGATGGCGGAAATATAGATTTCAGGCAGGGCCTCCGCATCCGCCTCGGAGCGAAAACGGGTCCCGCTTCCCCTGGAGAGAGGCTTGACAAGCAGCTCAACGCCTGCATAATGGTGACTGCCGGCAATTTCCCGGTCAAATTCCGCTGATCCGGCCGCCTGGCGGCCCAGGGTCTCCCGGTAAACGACCTGGGGTTTGCCGACATTGACGTTGGTATTGTACTCCCGCTTCATCCGGCTGATGACAATATCGAGGTGAAGCTCCCCCATTCCGGATAAAAGGGTCTGGCCGGTATCCTCGTCCTGCTTTACGGTAAGGGTGGGGTCTTCGTCCATCAGCTTGGCCAGGGTGTGCTCCAGTTTTTCCTGGTCGTCGTGGGTCTTGGGTTCAACCGATACGGAAATGACCGGTTTATAATACTCAATCGCCTCAAGCAGCACCGGAGTATCCGGCTGGCATAGGGTCTGGCCGGTCCCGGAATCTTTCAGCCCCACCACCCCGACAATACTGCCCGGTCCGGCCTCATCCAGGCGCTCCCGCTTATTGGCGTGCATCTTTAAAATACGGGAAATCTTTTCCTTCCGCTTCAGCGTGGGGTTATAGACCTCACCGCCGGCTTTCAGACAACCGCTGTAGACCCGGACGAATGAAAGCTTTCGGCCCTCGAACATGGAGACTTTAAAAATCAGGGCCACCAGCGGCCCTTTTTCTTCTGCGGTATAGGACAGCTTCTCCTCGGTCTCCGGATGCATTCCCTCAATGGGAGGCGCCTCCAGGGGGCTTGGCAGGAAACTGATCACGGCGTCTAAAAGCGGCTGGATGCCTTTGTTGCGCAATGCGGCGCCGCACATTACCGGCACCAGGGCAAGGTTGAGCGTGGCCCGGCGGATGGCGGTTTTGAGATCATTGATCCCGATGGGACGCTCTTCCAGGAAGGCCTCCATCAAGACATCATCGGTTTCCGCTACCTGCTCCATCAGCTTTTCCCGGTAGGCTGCTGCAGCGTCCTGAAATTCCGACTCGATATCGCTTGTCCGTATCGGTGCGCGGGGATCGCTGCTCTCCCAAGTGAGCTGCTTCATTTCGAGCAGATCAATCACGCCGCGAAACTGGTCTTCACTGCCTACGGGAAGCTGCAGAATCAGAGGATTGGCATTGAGCCGCTCCCGGATCATATCCACCACGTTAAAAAAATCAGCCCCTACCCGATCCATTTTATTGACAAACGCAAGCTTGGGCACGAGATATTTATCCGCCTGGTGCCAAACGGTTTCTGACTGGGGCTCGACGCCTCCCACGGCGCAGAAAACGCCTACCGCCCCGTCCAGCACCCGAAGCGAGCGTTCGACTTCAATAGTGAAATCTACATGGCCTGGGGTATCGATGATCTGTATCTCGCAATCACGCCAGTGGCAGGCAGTCACCGCCGAGGTGATGGTAATGCCCCGCTCCTGCTCATCCGGCATCCAGTCCATCACG
>JAGYOT010000461.1 GCA_018399455.1 Desulfobacterales bacterium | reverse complement strand
TGCACAGCCGCAATCCACCGTTTTTTTTGATCTCCGGCCCCATCCCTTCCAGGAGCGCATTTTGGAAACCCTGGAAAGAGAGCGCGAAGTGCGGGGTCTTACCCGCAACCTCGTGGTGGCCGCCACCGGCACCGGAAAAACCGTTATCGCCGCATTTGACTTTCAGCGCTTTTACGAACGGAAAAAAAGACAGGCGCGGCTGCTTTTTGTCGCGCACCGCGTGGAAATTTTAATCAAGGCGCAAGAAACCTTCAGAAACGTTTTACGGGATGCCGGCTTTGGCGATATTCTTGGCGGCACCTACCAGGCCGAGCGGTTTGATCATTTGTTCTGCACCGTGAGCATGCTCACTACCAGGCGTTTATGGGAACAAGTGGGACGACGGTTTTATGATTTTATCATTATCGATGAGGCCCACCACGGCACTGCATCGAGCTACCGCCCGGTTTTCGAAGAATTGGCCCCTGAAATTATTCTGGGCCTTACGGCCACACCGGAACGGATGGATGGCGGAAGCGTACTGGCGGATTTTGGCAGCCGGTTTACAGCGGAAATCCGCCTGCCCGAAGCCCTGGAAGAAAAGCTTCTCTGCCCGTTTCACTACTTTGGCGTGGCCGATCCGGTATCGCTTTCAGATGACCGGTTCTGGAGAAACGGCCAATACGACACAATTGAACTGGAAAAAGTTTACACCGGCAATCACATCGAAGCCCGCCAGCGCCTTGATGCCATCCTATCCGCCCTGTATCGCTATGAACCGGACATGGAAGGAGTAAAAGGGATCGGCTTTTGCGTTTCCATAAGGCACGCGCAGTTTATGGCGGACATGTTTAACAACCACGGCCTTGCATCAGCGGCCTATGTCTCCGGCAATGACCCCGGCCATTACGAACCTTTGCTGAAACAGCTAAAATCCGGTCAGCTTAAATTTTTGTTTACCGTGGACAAGTTAAGCGAAGGGGTGGATTTGCCGGATATCAATATTGTTTTGTTTCTGCGCCCCACCCGGAGCCTGACCGTATTCCTTCAGCAGCTCGGCCGGGGGCTGCGCCATAGTCCGGGCAAGGATTGCCTTACCGTGCTCGATTTTGTCGGCCAGGCGCACCGCAAATACCGTATCGATACCAAGATAAAAGCGCTTTTGCCGAAACATCGCTTTTCCATCGACCGGGAAGTGGAACAGGATTTTCCCCACCTGCCGCCCGGCTGCGCCATCCAGCTCGACCGCCTGTCCCGCCGCCATGTGCTGGAAAATATCCGGGAAAATCTGAAAAACCTGGCCGTTCAGGTGCCGGAACGCCTCCGCTCATTTTCCCATGAAACCGGCCAACCCTTAACCTTTGGCAATTTTATCCGCCACCATGACTACGAACCGGAGCGCCTGCTGATCCGGGAAACCTGGTCCGCCTGGAAGGCAAAAGCCAGCCTGACAGAATTTCCTTCAGACCCGGATATCACACGCTTGAAAAATTCACTAATTCGCCTTGCATTTACCAACGGCCCCGCCGAGATTGCCCGGCTGCAGAAAATTGTCGGACTTTTGAAAACCAAGCAGGTTGATCGGGCAATATCCGTTGCCGACAATACAGCCATTATGATCCACTACCGGATATGGGCCGAAAAAGGGGACACCCTGGGTATGAACTCCCTGCACGAATCCTTTGAAAGACTTTCTATAAATCCCACAATCCTTGACGATATGGGGGAAATACTGGCATGGGCTGAATCGGAAACCCCGGTTGCCGGCCGCATGCCTGATTTGCCGTTTGCATGCCCCCTGGAGCTTCATGCCCAATACGGATTCAAAGACGTTTTAGCCGCCCTGGGCCTGGCCTCCCTTGAAACAGCCGGTCAAAGGGGTGTTGGCGTGATCCATCTGCCGGATATTAAAGCCTACGGGCTCATGATCACCTTTCAGAAGACAGAAAAGGAATTTTCACCCTCCACCATGTACGCTGATTTTCCGATCAGCCGGGAGCTGCTGCATTGGGAGTCCCAGTCCAATACCCGACAGAATTCAAAAACCGGCCAAAACCTCATCCATCATCTTCGGCGCGGTTACACGATTCTGATCTTTGCCCGCAGCCATAAAAAGCAAAATAACTGCACAATGCCCTTCACATTCCTTGGCCCTGCAACCCGCCAAAGCTATGAGGGCGAACGCCCCATACGGATGGTTTGGAAATTGGAACACCGAATGCCGGTGGAAATGTTCGAGGAAAACCGGAAAGGCGGGTAGGGCGGTTTTCGTGCCAAAACGCACTTCTCAGCAACCTCCGGTATTGGCAGCTTTATTCATGGAATAAGGATGCTTCTTCCTCATTAATAAGTTTGAAAAAAGACAACAACCAGTATTAATATCAGATTATACGCCTCTCTCCAGCGCCTCCCACCGATCGTAAGCGTATTCGATCGCCTTTTCCAGTTCCTCCATGCGCGCCTTGACCCGGGCGATTTCGTCCTTGTCGGTTTTGTAGAATTCGGGCTCGGCCA
>JAGYOT010000460.1 GCA_018399455.1 Desulfobacterales bacterium | reverse complement strand
TTGTTTTGAATATGATTTTAGCATATGAATCATATTTTGTTTATGAATACAATTATAAAAACAAATTTCATTGTGTTTTCCCACCCAATAGACAGGAGACAGGAATGGACTTTGCCTTCACCAAAGAACAACAGATGTTTAAAAAGGAAATTATCCGGTTTGCCAGGAAGGAAATCGTTCCCCGGGTCCAGGAACACGATCTGAAGGAGGCGTTCGACTTCGAGTCCTTCCGGAAGCTTGGAGAATTCGGCATACTTGGCCTTCATTTTCCGGAAAGCTACGGGGGATCGGGCGCCGATGTCGTCACTACGGTCATGGCAGGCGAAGCTTTGGGCGAGGCAGGGGTCGACGGGGGCCTGACACTTGCCTACGGGGCCCACTCCTTTTTGTGCGCAGACACCATTTTTCGCCATGCCACCGAAACCCAGCGGAAAAAATGGGTCCCTAAACTGGCCAGCGGCGAATTGATCGGATGTATGGGACTGACGGAGCCGAATGCCGGCTCCGATGTCGCCTCCATGAGAACCACGGCGGAAAAAAAAGGTGACAACTACATTTTAAACGGCAGCAAAATTTTTATCACCAACGGCCCTGTTGCCGATGTTGCCGTCGTCTATGCCAAAACCGATCCATCACAGAAGCATGCCGGCATCTCGGCCTTTATCGTTGAAAAAGGGACCAAAGGTTTTGAAGCCGGCCCTCCCCTTATTAAAATGGGGGTTCGAAGCTCCCAGACCTCAGAGCTTTTTTTCAACAACTGTGAAATCCCGGCGGAAAACCTGCTCGGCAAGGAAGGCGATGGATTCAACATGTCGCTGCAGACCGTGGAGTGGGACCGGAGCGCGCTTCTCAGCCCGTTTGTGGGCGCCGCCAAGTATATGCTTACCAACTGCGCGGACTACGCCAAAAAACGGGAGCAGTTCGGCCGCCCCATCGGCCGGTTCCAGGCGACCAAACACAAACTGGCCAATATCCGCATTTTCTATGAGGCCGCCCAGAGCCTGGCCTACAAAATCGCCTGGTGCAAAGATCAGGGACGTCCTTTAAATCACCTCGAAGCGGCTGTTGCCAAACTTTTCGTGGGCGACTGGTCCATGGGGCCGGCCAATGATGCGATGGTTCTCTTCGGAGGCTACGGTTACTGCCATGAATACAACATGGAACGGATTTTTAGAGACAGCCGTCTGGCCCCTATCGGCGGAGGCACCTCCGACATTCAGAAAATGATTATTTCCAAACTGATATAGAAGCCTGCCAATTTGGCTTAAGCCCCGATCCCTGCAGGAATTGACTGAGGAGAACTCAAATGAATTACGACTTTACAGAAAAAGAATTCAGCGTTTTTGCCGATATTGCAGAAAAAATAAAACCACTGGCTGCAGACCGGGCCCTTGACCGGAAAGGAACGGGAAAAAATGTGGATAACCTCCGTCAGCTGCTGCGCCTGCTCGCCAAAACCCCTTATCTCAGCCTTGGGATTCTCCCTGTTGACCAACTCAATGGGCAGCTCACGCTCATGGGAGCCATGGAGGTTGTGGCCGGACTGTCCCCATCCGCCTACCTGGCGGTTGAAGCCAGCACCCGGCTTTTCGGCCGGGCGGTGAATGTTTGGAGCGACAGGGAACAAAACCCCCGATGGCTGAAGCCGCTTCTTGGCGGAGAAATCATCGGCGCCGTCGCACTTTCAGAGACCTCCCTGAATATTGAAAACGCCCCCCTGGCCACCGAGGGCAAAAGACAGAGCGAGTCGGTAATTGTGAACGGCCGCAAGCAATACGTCATCAACGCCCCTATTGCCGACTGGATTGCCGCGGCCGGGACCCTGGATTCAAAGCATGCCCTGTTTATGATCGAAAAAGACGCCCCCGGCTTAACCATCGATCCGGCGCTTGAAACCATCGGCTACGAGGGTGTCCCTATTGCCGGCGTCACCCTTGAGGATTGTACTATCCCGGAAGATCAAATCCTTTTCCCGCCCGGCAAAACCGAAATGCCGACGGTTCTGCGAATGTGGGAGGATCAGATCATTCTGGGGGCCAGCCTGGGGATTTCAAAAACCGCTTTTGAATCCGCCAGGGATTATGCCAAATCGCACAAAAGCGGCGGCAAACCGGTCATTGCCTACCAGGAGGTCGGTTTCAAATTAGCCGAGATGCTCACCCTTCTCCAAACTGCGCAGCTTTTGGCCTACCGGACCGCATGGTCCCTTGAATCCGCCATAAACGAGTCTTCCTCGCATGAGACTATACCGGCTGAGGTCAGTGAGCTCCTGCATTGCGCCAAGGTATTCTGCACAGAGGCGGCGGAACAGATTTCGAGTGAAGCCCTTCAGGTTTTGGGCGGCAGCGGCTACATTGCCGGGAACCCGGTGGAGCAGGCTTACCGCTGCGCCAAATACGGCCGGATTGCCGGCACCTCAAGCGAAATCGCAAGAGTCAAAATCGGAGACGCCGCTCTGGGTTATCGGAGTTAGAAAGGAATACGGATGTCCCCCAAAAAGGCCGGCAACAAAAAAAC
>JAGYOT010000046.1 GCA_018399455.1 Desulfobacterales bacterium | reverse complement strand
AGCCGCCTGCTGAAAAAGTTTGTGGACCGCCACAGCGAGGATATGCAGACGTTTTCAGACCAGTTTGCGGCTTCTGACCTGGAGGGTGTCCGCCACACGGCGCATGCACTGAAGGGCGCGGCAGGGACACTGGGGGCGGTCGCAGTCTACGACCATGCCCTGAGGCTTGAAAAAGCCGCAGCAAACAAGGCTTCTGCCAAGGCCGTGGCAAAAGTCCTGGACGAACTGATACTGGAACTCTCCCAACTGCTGACTGCCCTTAGTACAGTGCTTTAGACTGTTTTAGACGTGAGTTTAAGCAACTCCCTGTCCTCTGTTTTCGCAGGGCAGCTCAATATAAACGGTGGTGCCTTTCCCAATCTCGGATTCAAGCCACAGGCTCCCCTGGTGAAGGGTGACCAGGTATTTAGCCACTGCCATTCCCAACCCCAGTCCCTTGGCCTGGCATCTCGCCCTCTTGCCCCGGTAATACTTATCAAAAACGCGCTTCTGTTCCTCCCGGGTCATACCCTGGCCATGATCGATGATTGACAGAAGGTAGCTGTTCTCATTCCCGGTCGTTCCTTTCACGATGATCTCCGAGGCAGCGCCTGAATATTTAATGGCATTGGACAAGATATTGTAGAGCACCTGCATGAACTTCATCCGATCAAGCACCAGGCACGGCGCATCCTCGATCCGGCAGCTAAACCGGCGCTCCACCCCCTGGTCCTGAAACCGCTTCACCACTTCATGGATGAGGGCCCCCAGATTTTCCCTGCCTGCCTCCAGGGTAAGGCCCCGGCCGGATTCTATCCGGCTGACATTCAGATAATTATCAATAATGGACTTAAGGACTTTGCTCTGGGCAAGAATATGGCTGCTATAGCGCCCCTGCTTCTCCGGGCTCAACTGCCTTCGTGTCTTCAGCAGCTCGGCAAAGCCCATGATCGATGTCAGCGGGGTGCGCAGTTCATGGGCGGCCGTGGAGAGAAACTCGCTTCTTAGCGCTTCCATCTGTCGCTGTTCGGTAATATCCTCAGCATAACAGGCAAGGTAGGTCTGTCCGGAAAGCCGGTCCCTGTAAGGTGTCTTGTAAATTTTCAGCAGCCGGAGGTCTCTCTCTGCACCGGTTATCCATTGCTCTGTAACCACCGGCGCCTGACTTTTAAACACAGCCCGGTTGGACTGCGCACAGGCGTCCGCCTCCTCTTCCGGAAACATCTCATATAGGTTTCTGCCTTCAATGCTGCTCTTATCTTTGCCAATAAAGCGTGCATGGGCAGCATTCACCGATCCGTAATGCACCTCGTCGGTCAGAAACCAAACCTGGAGTGGAATATTATCCATGAGGACAGAATGGGCCAGCTCAAACCACAAAGACTGGTCATCCTTCAAACCGCAGTTTTTATTCCTGTTAAGATCCTTTGAATCGTCCATATCGTCTCCGATGTTAATAAGTTCTGCCAGATCTCCGAGAACAGCCTTGGGAGTTAAATCCGTCATTGCCATTCTCATCCGCCGTTATCAGGATTTCTGCCTGCCAGGCTTACCTGCTTCCTGCATGCGCGGCAGAGCCATAGTGACCATTGTCCCCCGGTCTTCCTCGCTTTCAATTGAAACCCGGCCGTCATGGGCATCAATCACGTGCCTTGCCAGATACAAACTTAAGCCAAGGCCGCCCGGGGCCGTCGTCGAATCATCACCCCTGACAAAATCGCCAAATATATTATTGATCAGCTGGAGATCCATTCCCAGCCCGTCGTCTTTTACAACGACAACATATTCCTCATCCGAGACCCACCCTAAAACCCATACGGGGTCGGCAGAGGATGAGTACGTCAGTGCATTGCTCAGTATATCGGCCACCACCTGCCATATGCGATTGCGGTCAAAATAGAAATCCGCACAGGGTTCGCAATCCACAACCACCATGTCCATGCCGTATTGTTCCCGGACGTTCCGGGCGACATCCTCCAAAAGAGCGGGCAGGTTATTGGCGGTTAGTCTCAAACTCAGCTTGCGGCCCGCCCGGATCATGCTCACATCCAGCAAACGCTCCACAATGGCCACCAGCGCATTGGTTTTGGAATTAATAATATCGGCATACCGGCGGTATTTTTCAGGAGGCGGCGTCTTGCGCATTAAAAGCAGCTCCGAATAGCCCAGAAGGCTTGTGAGGGGGGTGCGCAGTTCATGGGCGGCCGTATTGACAAACGCGCTTTTCATTTCATCGATTTCCCGTTCCCGGGTTATGTCCACCAGGACAATCGCGCAGCCCTCAAAGTCCCCAACGGCCTGTGCTTCATCCATCCGCAAGAGCGCTATGGAAGCCCTGATCTTGCGCTGGGGCCCCTCCTCGACCGTAAGAACAAACTCCAGCTGCTCATCGTTCCGGCTGCCCGTCTTCATTTCATCCATTGCCTTTATAAGCTCACTTAACCGCTGATGTTCGGCCAGGGCTCTTCCAACAAGACGAGCTTCAGGCAAATTGCAGATCCGGCATGCCGCCGGATTGGCCATCCGGCATAGTCCCCGTTTGTCTGTTACGATAATTCCGTCATTAACCGAGTTAACAATGGCCTCGATCTTTTTTTTTTCTTGATCCAGATCGGCGGACTTCTCCCGCAAAACCATCTCGCCGGCTTTGAGATCCTTGAGGCGGGATTCAAGCGCTTCGTTTCGCGTCGACAACCGGGTATTGGTTTCAGTCAGTCCCGCCAGGGGCAAAACGATTTTTTTTCTGCCCAAAAAATAAAAAATGCCGACAAATAACAGGGTCAGGCCGCAGAAAAAAAAGAGCCCCTGGACATGGATAGCGGTTATCCTGCTCTGAAACCTTTCATGGTCCCACACAAGCACCAGGTGCATGTTCGAATGCGGCAAAGGCCGCCGGAAAGCAACGGGCTCATTCGGCTGCCGCCCGATTACGGACAGCACTGACGTCTCCCGAACCAGCATAAGCCCCTGATCTTTGGATATAAGTGCCTTTGGCAGGATTATGGCCTCACTTTTCTCAGCTTGAAATTCAGCCACAAGCAGGCCTTCCGCCAGCCCCCTGTACCGAACCGGTACGGCCAGGCGCCAAAAAAGACGGCCAGGCCCTGCACCGGTCCGGTCCGCATACACCCAAACGGGCTCTTTGCCTCCCAGAACCCCTTTGACCCAGTCGGCGGTCGAAGAAAAAGACGGTTGTTTATTACACTCCGAGGCCATCAGCTCACCCTCAGAGTCCAGCAGGCTGTATTCAAAATCCCGGCCCAGCAGCCTCAGGCCGGCGAGATAGCTTTCCAGCTCCCGGCCTTTCATGGAGGAGCCCATTACGCTGTTTACGATCCGGGGCGTCCGGGCCTGGTCTTCAAGCGCTGTCACCAGCTGGCACAGCCTGGAATCCGTATATGCCCCCAGGACGTTCAAATGCTCTTGCGCAAAGTCCTTGACGGTTTCATCGTGCATTTTTTTAAGCGTCCCCAGAAACATCCAGGCTGCCAGGAGGCAGAAAGCGACAAGCAGCGCCAGCACCAGACCGCTGAAGGTCCGGGACCCGGATAAATATCTGTTCTCTTGTTTTATCAATTCAACACCTGCCTTAAAAAATCCAGCACCTATTCAGCAACTGGGTATAATACCTCGGCAAAATTGGTGCCACTCTGCCGCCGTTTTTAGCAAAAAATATAATATATTAAAATAATTGTTTATTTAACCAAAAACCGGCGCTTTTGATAAAAAAACGGCCAGGTTTGGGACGCATATAAGAAGGACAAGATTATGATTTTTTCATAAAATTATTAAAAAACCATAATACCAAATTTTCCTCCTACCGGAACTTTTCTAAACCCGTCTTTTTCTTTTCGGCATAACCGTTGCAATTTCTATGTGTCCTGTATGGCGAATGCCCTTTCCTCACCCTGCCGGGGCCGGCCTGCTTCGCCTGCAAAACCGCATGGTTCAAGGGGAGCAGGCAACTCCGCGCAGTAGTGAAAAAAACCCATTGTGGAACAGGCGCCATATTCTAGGGAACAGCTGCCATAGAATTAATTCCATGGTGCACCCGAGCTCAGCCCGAAAGCCACCGGGGCAGTCCCCGAAAGGGACGGAGTGTATTCTGAGGCAGCGAAACGAAATCAACACTTAGAGGAATGAAGGAAATGGCAATACCGGCAGACATAAAGCAGCATACGCTGGTATCAGGAATGAGCCTGAACCTGCTGATGATCGCCTTTTTTGCAACGCACCTGGCAAAGTACGGGGATTTGGTCCTGTCTACCCAGGACACCCTGATTCTGCTGGCCCTGGCGGTAATCTGGCTGATCGTAAGCGCGATCGAGCGCCTGCCCCGGCAGCTGCAAACCGCTTCGCTGGCAGGCGGCGTGGGCCTTATTATAAAGGCCAACCTTCTGCTCCTGTTCATGCTCTCGCTAACGATCAACAGCCTTCAGCTCATGCACTGGTCCCGGGTCATAGTATACGGCTCCGGGATCGGCTTTCTGATCCTGCAGATCGGAGCCTTAGCGGTATACAGGCGTATGGTGCCGCCGCCGGCCCGGACCGGACAATCGAGATCCTACGCCCTTGTCCGCAATTTTTCATACCCCCTGGCCTTCTGTGATTTTCTGCTGTTCATATCCGCCTTTTTACTGGCAACGATCTACAAGCAGGGCCAGGTGATCTTTACCGGCACCTATGACGATATCCTTGTTCTCGGCAGCGGGCTCTGGCTGATCACCGCTCTGGTGACCCGTAAATTCGAGCGCGGCCAATTCAGCTACTTCCCCGGCGCCATGGCCACGGCGGTCAAGGCCGCCGTGCTCCTGGCCGGAATGCACGCGCTTTTCGTATTCGGGCTTCGCCTGGAATCGATATCCCGGGTCCAGGTCTTCGGGACAATCGGGCTTTACCTGCTCCTGGAAGGTGTGGTTTTTTACCTGTACTCGGCCTACTACCACTCCAAACAAGGGGGCGGAGACCTGGAGGACGCTTCCCGTATCCGGGCTTTTCTCAGGAACCACCAGAAAGATTTGCCTCAACCCACGGCATGCAGGGTGATCAATCCTGTCAAAACCAAGCTCAAACACGCCCTGGAGTTTTTCTTCCCGGCGGTTTATCCGTTCATTGAGAAAAACGTGGATCTCGACACCGTTGACCGCGGTCAGTGCGCCCTGATGAGCACCAAGGAAATTTTCAATTTAGAGGCCCTGGATCAGGGAAGGATGCAGCTGATCATCAACCTCCACAAGATCAACGACATCCGCTTTTTCAACCACTACTTCCTGCTCGCCCACACGCGGCTCCAGCCCGGCGGGTGCCTGGTGGGGATGGCCCACACGGTAGCAACCCACCGGGCCTTCTATGCCTCCCGATTCAAGCGCCCGTTTGATTCAATCGTATACGCCCTGAGTTTTTTCTGGCGCCGGGCCTGCCCCAAGCTCCCCGTTCTCAAGAAAATTTATTTTGCGGTCACCAAAGGCGAATACCGTATTGTTTCCCGGGCGGAAATCCTTGGCAGACTCTATTTCTGCGGCTACAAGGTGGTAGCGGAAACCGAGCTCAATCATCTCTTTTTTTTCATCGCCCGCAAAGTCCGCACGCCCTCGGAAGACAAGAACCCTACCTACGGCCCCCTGGTACGGCTGAAACGATACGGCCGGGGGGGCAAACCCATCGAAGTCTTCAAATTCCGAACCATGTTCCCTTATTCCGAGTACCTGCAGGAATACATCTACGAGCACAACAACCTGGACAAGGGAGGCAAGTTCAGGAGCGACTTCCGGGTTACGGGCTGGGGCCGGTTCATGCGGCGTACCTGGCTTGACGAATTGCCCATGCTCTACAACTGGCTTCGGGGAGACCTTCAGCTGATCGGCGTGCGGCCGCTTAGCGCTCAGTACCTGGGGCTTTATACGCCGGAGTTGCGCGAGCTTCGCGCCAGGGTGAAGCCGGGGCTCCTTCCCCCGTTTTATGCGGATATGCCGGAGACCCTGGAGGATATCATGGCCTCGGAGGCTCAATACCTGCATGCGGTTTTACACCGGCCGGTACGGACGCAGTGGCGCTACTTCTGGCTGTGCGTATTCAACATTGTATTAAGAAAAGCGAGATCCTGTTGAGCAGTCGGCCTGAACATATGGTCAGAGTCTTGTTTTTTACCTGGTTAGGCATGATCGCGGCGTTTTCGCTAATGCCCGGCGGAGCGGCGGTCGGAAACATGCCGGTGGTAATCTCTGCATCCGGCTACTGGGAGCACCTGGCGGCATACGGGGTTCTGGGCGCACTGGGCTGGCTGGGGTTTTCCGGTAAATACGGGCGCACCGGGATGCTGACGGGGGCTTTCCTGCTTAGCGCCGTTTTCGAGGTGCTGCAATTAGGGATACTGGGCAGGTCCTTCAATCCGCTGGATATCAGCGCTAACGGCCTGGGATTGATCACCGGGCTGGCGTTGGCGTGGCTCACCTGTGGGGGTAAGCCGGGGCCACGGGCCGGTTAACTGAATATTAGAGATAAAACAAAAAAAGGAATGGTCATAATGGACAAGGTTGCTGTTATCGGATCCGGTTACTGGGGAAAGAATCTTGTGCGCAATTTCGCCGAACTTGGAGCCCTTGGGAGTGTATGCGACAGAAACACGGAGGTTTTAAACGGCTTCCGGGAGCAGTATCCCCAGGCTTCGGCATGCACACAGTTAAATGAAGTGCTTAAATTAAAAGAAATCAAGGGAGTGGCCATTGCCACCCCCGCGGAGACACATTTCCGCCTGGCCAGGGAAGCCATCCTGGCGGGCAAACACGTTTTCGTGGAAAAACCCCTTACTTTGGAGCCCGGGGAGGCAAAAGAGCTGATCAATCTCGCTGCCGGCCACGACCGGGTGCTCATGGTCGGCCACCTGCTGCACTACCACCCGGCGTTTATCGCTTTAAAAGAAATGGCGGCAAACGGACAGCTGGGGCGAATCAACTATATTTATTCCAACCGCTTGAACCTGGGAAAAATCCGGCGGGAAGAAAACATCCTGTGGTCCTTTGCGCCGCACGACATCTCCATGATTCTCTCGCTTGCCGGAGAAAAAGTGGAGAAGGTCCATGCCACCGGCGGATTTTACCTGCACAAAAAAATCGCGGACGTAACATGCACCCATATGGAATTTCCCTCCGGCCTGAAGGCCCACATCTTTGTATCCTGGCTGCATCCCTTCAAGGAGCAGAAGCTCGTGGTCGTGGGAGATGAAAAGATGGCCGTTTTTGACGACACTCAGCCCTGGGAGGCAAAGCTCCTCCTGTATCCCCACCGGATTGTATGGGAAAACAGGGTTCCGGTTCCGGACAAGGCCGAGGCAATGGCTGTGGCCGTGGCCGCAGACGAACCCCTGAAAGCCGAGTGCCGGGAGTTCCTGGACTGCATGGCCGCCAACCGCAGGCCGGTGACAGACGGGCGGGAGGGGCTGCACGTGCTGGAAGTGCTGAAAGCGGCGCAAAACACGCTGGACGCGGACAACGGGGCGGGCTGCAGCGCTTTGCCGACAAGCAATATAATGGCGGGTACAGGCGACAGGGACGGCAGCCAACTGCAGCGTCCGGACCGGCGCATGGGAGCCTGTACTACAGGGTGCAAACCTGAATACTTTGTCCATGACACGGCCGTGGTGGATACGCCGGCTGAGATCGGGGCGGGGACGAAAATCTGGCACTTCTCGCACATCCTCAGGGATACCAGGATCGGGGAAAACTGCAATATCGGCCAGAACGTGGTCATCGGTCCCGGGGTGTCGGTCGGGCGGAGATGCAAAATCCAAAACAACGTGAGTGTATACAAGGGCGTGACCTTAGAGGACGACGTCTTCTGCGGTCCTTCCATGGTTTTCACAAATATCTTCAATCCCAGGGCGGAGATCAACAAAATGGACCAGGTCCGGCCCACACGGGTCAAAAAGGGCGCCACGCTTGGAGCTAACTGCACGGTGGTCTGCGGGGTGACCATCGGCCGATATGCCTTTGTCGGTGCCGGGGCGGTCGTGACCCGCGATGTTCCGGATCATGCGCTGGTTGTGGGCAACCCGGCCCGGCAGATTGGCTGGATGTGCGCCTGCGGCGGACGGGCTGATTCTTTGGGCCGCTGCCGGGATTGCGGGAAGAAAGTACTGCCGGGCAAGATAGAGGCAGAGCTTGACGGATAACAGGATAATCAAGGACGGAAAAAAAGGCAGTGTATTCAAAGGGGAAGGCAGGAAATCAATGAAGGTTGATTATGCAAATCTGCAGCAGCAGTACCAAAAATACAAAAAGGAAATTGACGCGGCATTGCAGGCGGTACTCGGCGAGTCAAAATATATCATGGGGCCCCAGGTTAAAACCCTGGAAGAGCGACTGGCCGCCTTTTCCGGCGCCTCATACTGCATCAGCTGCTCGAGCGGAACCGATGCCCTGGAGCTTGCCCTGCTGGCGCTTGACATCGGAGCGGGCGATGAGGTCATCACAAGCCCTTTCACCTTTATCGCAACAGCCGAGATGATTGCCCATGTTGGCGCCAGGCCTGTTTTCGTGGATATCGATCCGGACACTTATAACATGGACACTTCCAGGATCCGCGATGCAGTGACCACACAGACCCGGGCCATCATACCGGTGAGCCTGTACGGGCAGCCCGCGGACATGGACGGCGTCAACGCCGTAGCGGAGGATTACGGGCTGCCGGTAATCGAAGATGCGGCCCAGAGTTTCGGGGCGCTTTTCCGGGACAACATGAGCTGCAACCTATCCACCATCGGCTGCACCAGCTTCTTTCCGGCAAAACCCCTTGGCTGTTACGGAGACGGGGGCGCGGTTTTTACAAGCGATCAGAAACTGGCCGGTAAAATCGCCAGCCTCCGCCTGCACGGACAGGGGGAACGCTACCAGCACAACTACCTTGGCGTCGGGGCCCGGATGGACACTCTGCAGGCCGCCGTCCTGCTGGCCAAGCTGCCTCACTACCCGGACGAAATTCACCGGCGTCAGGCAGCCGCACAACGCTACACAAAACTCCTGCACGATAAGGTAAAGACCCCCGCGGTAAAGGGAGATCGCACATCGGTATGGGCGCAGTACTCGATCCGCCTTAAGGGCCGCGACGCCCTGCGCGAGCACCTCATCCATGCAGGCATTCCGACGGCGGTGCATTATCCAAGGCCACTTCACCTCCAGGCCTGTTTCCAGTACCTGGGCTACGGCCCCGGCGACTTTCCTGTTGCGGAGCAAGTGAGCAAAGAAATCCTCAGCCTGCCCATGAACGCTTTTCTGACCGAAGCTGAAATCGACTTCGTGGCCCGGGAAGTAAAAAAGGGGATCAGGAATAAGCGGGCAAATAAGTAATTCGTGAGTTTTAAGTAATTAAGTTTGATGCACTCGTAAAAAGTCAGATTTGGGATGG
>JAGYOT010000459.1 GCA_018399455.1 Desulfobacterales bacterium | reverse complement strand
CGGATTTCCAGCACATCCTCGACGGCTTCAACCGCAGTGCTGCCGGGGTTGTCCCGCACTCCGGGCCGGTAGCCCACCCACACGCACCAGTCAAATTCAATGGGCAGCGGCGTATAGGCGGATTCCTGGATCACCGGGTTGGTAAAGATCTCTTTACGGATAAGGGCGAGCTGACCGGAGCTTAATTCTGCATCAATGGTTAATATATGCACCGTGCGTACAGCGTCCACGGCCAGATTGAAATAGTCCACCGCCTTCTGACGAACGGCCTCGCCTTCAGCATCAAACAAATCCGGTTTTAGGGTGATTTCCAGCCGACTGGCCATGTCATTCAAGTGCTTCAGACCCTTTATGGTGCCATTTTACGGTCATCCGGAGACAATCCGCATAATATCGTTGTAAAAAACAAAAATCATGAGCATCATCAAGATAAGAATGCCCACCTGCTGCGCCATTTCGCGGGTCTTTATGCTTACCGGCCGGCCGGTGACCGCCTCAACGGTAAAAAACATGAGATGACCGCCATCCAGTACCGGAATGGGCAAAAGATTTAATATCCCAAGATTGATGCTCACCAGGGCGATAAAAAAGAGCAGATTTACCGGACCCTGCTCTGCCTGCTCTCCCGCAATCTGGGCGATCATAATCGGCCCGCCCAGGGTCTTGACCGATATCGCCCCCTGAATCAGCTTCACGACACTGACGATGGTTAATTTGGTAATCAAATACGTCCGGATCAGGCTTTCCTTCACCGCGCCGATCGGTCCGAGCCGTTTTGCGGCGGTCTCGCCCGCAGCGGTAATGCCAATCACGTATCGCGTCTTTTCCTCCCCGAAAATATTTTTCATCTTCTGCTTTTCCGGAGTGATCCGAAGCTCAACACCCCCTGTGCCGCGCCGCTCAACCCTGAAGCTGAGGGCTCTGCCCCGGCTCTGACTGATCACCTCCGCCATTTCCGACCAGTTCGCAATGGATTGTCCTCCGATGCGGACAATCCGGTCGCCCTGCTCCAGACCCCCTGCATGAGCCGGCGAATCAGTTCTTACCTCACCCACAACCGGCTCCATTATCTGGAGGCCGCTGATGCTGAAGACAAGAAAAAAAATCAGAACCGCCAGCACAAAATTAAACACCGGACCGGCAGCCACAATCAGCATCCGCTTGCCCACCGGCTTGTGGGTAAAAGAAAACGGCCGGTCTTCCGGATCGATTGGCTCATCCGGCTGCTCACCCACCATTTTAACATACCCGCCCAGCGGAATAGCGGATAAACGGTATTCGGTTCGACCCACGGTTTTGCTGACCAGTTTTGGGCCAAAGCCCAGGGAAAATTTTTCCACGCCCACGCCGAAGGCCTTGGCACAAAGGAAATGGCCCAGCTCATGGAAAAAAATCAGAACGCCCAATACGATGACAAGGCCAATGACCATGCTCATGAGATCTGCCCTCCGGCGTTTGCCGTAATCCATTGCGAAGCCGTCCGCCTGGCCCATTGATCTGCGCCCAGGATTGCTTCCATGTCAGGGAGGGCAACCGGCTCATGACGGTTAAGCACCGTTTCAATCAACTGAGGCAGCTGGGCGAAGCCGATGACTTCTCTTAAAAAGGCATCCACCGCCACTTCATTGGCGGCATTCAAGACCGCCGGCATGGTGCCGCCTATTTCACAGGCCCTGAAGGCCAGCTCCAGGCAGGGAAACTTCGCCAGGTCCGGGGATTCAAAGGTCAATTCGCATATTTCAATGAAATCCGGCGCCGGAATCTTTGTCGGCAGGCGCTCCGGACCCGAAAGGGCATAGGCAATGGCCGTTTTCATATCCGGCAGCCCCATCTGGGCCATAACCGAGCCGTCCGTAAAGGCAACCATGCTGTGAACAATGCTCTGCGGATGAATCACAATCTCAATGGCATTCCAGGGGACATCAAAGAGGTGAGCCGCCTCGATGACCTCAAGGCCCTTATTCATCAGCGTAGCCGAATCAATGCTGATTTTGGCGCCCATCTGCCAGGTCGGATGCGCCAGGGCATCCCCCGGCTTAATCAGTGGAAAGCGTTCGGCGGGGAAGCTCCTAAAAGGACCGCCAGAAGCGGTCAAAATAATTTTTTCCAGGTCTTCCCGGCGATTTCCGCAAAGACATTGAAAAATGGCGCTGTGCTCGCTGTCCACCGGCCTAATCGCAGCGCCGCAGCGTGCGGCTTCGGCCATGAACAATTCACCTGCCATTACCAGGACTTCCTTGTTTGCAAGTGCAATCTCCCTTCCCGCCCGGACGGCAGAAAGTGTGGGTAGAAGTCCCGCGCTGCCTACCATTGCAGACACCACGGTGTCAACACCGGAAAGGGTAGCCGCAGCCTCATATCCGCTCTCGCCACTCATGATTTCCGTGTGGGCTCCGGGCTCGAGCATGGATTTCAGCTTCTCTGCATCGGCCGCCTCATAAACTACAGCCAGATCCGGTTTACACCGGCTTATCTGACGGGCCAGAATATCGAGGTTGTTTTTGGCCGTAAGCGCCCG
>JAGYOT010000458.1 GCA_018399455.1 Desulfobacterales bacterium | reverse complement strand
ATCCACATATCCGGTCATGCCCAGAAAAATGTTGAAGGCCTGACCCAGGGCACAGTAGAAAAGCAGGGTCGCCACAAGCTGCCATGTCCCTGTAACATTGCGTCCAATCAAAAACAAAACCAAATAGGCCCCGAAAACGGGCAGCAGGGGATAATAAGGGCGTAATCGTGACTTCATCTGGCTTTAATAATCCCTGTGGGTCGAATAAGCAGAATGATTAACAGAATGAGAAAAGACAGGAACCGGGTCAGGGCAAAGGGTTCCACCCCGGGTATGAGGGCAAACAGGGTATACGAGGTGTTTTCAATAAGACCGAATACCAGACCTCCGAAAAACGCCCCGTATGGGGATGAAAGGCCTCCCAGCACCGCAATTACAAAGGCTTTTAACGTATAGCCGCCACCCATGTAGGGATTGATGCCGACAGGAATAAACATGGTCAGCAGAACCCCGCTTGCCACGGTCAGGCCGATGCCCAGGGCAAAACTCATGGCGTAGACGCCTCCCACGTTTACCCCGCAGACCCGGGCGCCCTCACTGTCCTCGACCACGCTGCGCATGGCGGATCCGGCACGGGTCCGTTTAAACCAGAGATAAAGCAGCAGCGCAATCACAGCACTTCCGATACAGGCATACAGCTTGCTTATGGGCAGCGCCGTAAACCCCATATCAATCCTTCCAATATCCCAGTGATAGCCGCGAAACTCGGAGCCAAAAATCAGCTTCACACTCTCTTCCAGCAGCACGCCTGCGGAAAAAGTGGCCAGCAGCGTTGCCAGCTCCGGTGCGTTCAAAAGCTTGTTAATGGCAGTATAGTAGAACACCAGACCGATGGCCATGCCTGCCAGGAAGGCGACGGGAACGGCGAAAATCGGGTTGAGCCCAAGGGTGTTGAAAAAAAACAGCGTGATGAAGGCGCCCACCATGACAAATGCGCCATGGCCCACATTAACCACCTTCAACACGCCAAATATCAAACTCAGCCCCATGGTGGCCATCCCGTAGACAGCCCCCAGCACCAAGCCCTGCAGCAGATTGCCCAAAAGCTGTTCAACGATCATTCGCGGCAAGTCCCTTTCCGCCCGGTTTTCATTATTCCCGGGAGCTTTCCGCCCTTGAGAGTGGTTCGCGAGTTCGGCTCAGGTTAGGGGATCGCCTTTTCCCCTTCCGCCTTTTCATCAAATGAGGGCATGGGATAGCAGGGTTCTCCGGTCTGGGCGGCCTCCGGCCAGACAATCACCCGCTTGGCGTCCTGCCATTGCACATCCACCATGCTGTGCCCCACCTGCATACCGGAGTCATCAATATCCCAGTTGCCGTAAAAGGACATGAATTCAAGCTCCCCCAGAGCTTTGCGGACCGGGTCGGCTTCCAGTGTTCCAGCTTTCTCCACAGCCATTACATATGCCAGCACCTGGGCGCCGGCCTCGGCCGCGTGATAATCCGGAACCATATCGGGATCCTTGACAGCCTGCTTGAAAAACTGCACAAACTCATCCTGACTCGGCCCGATCCACGGCGTGCCTGCGGCTTCAGCGGCCTCTCTGGAATAGGTGACCCCGTATTCCCAGTGCGACGGCCCCATAACCCCCTCGGCCATGCTGCCAAGCGCCTCATAAAAGGCGGGTAGCGTGGCCGCGGCAATGAGGGAGAGGCAATCTGTTTGAATGTTTAAATCAGCCAGTTGCCGGTTAAACAGCTGGCCGTCTTCAAAGTGACCGCCGCCCAGTATAAAATCCGGTTTTGCGGATTTCAGAGCGGATAAGAGCGGGGTCAGATCCGTGACCCCCTTGGGATAGGTCCGCTCAAACACGATGTCAAAACCCAGTTTTCGGGCGTGCGCTTTAGCTCCTTCCATGACCATGGAGGCAAACTCGGAGTCTTCGTAAGCAAGCGCCACCCTTTTGGCATCCGGGGAGATCTTCTTGATCATGTCCAGGGTGCCTTCGTGATAGCGCGTGGCCGGCCCGATGGTCTGGACCGTATAGCGGAATCCCTGCTGGAAAATTTTATTGTTCGCCCCGCCATGGTCCATGTAAAGCATGCCGTGGCCTTCGGCCACCGGCGCACCTCTCAGGGTAAGCCCTGAGCTGTAAGGAGCAAAGACCACATCCACCCGGTCCACGGTAATCAACCGGCCGATAAGACTGGTCACGCTTTCCTTTTTGGACTCGCAGTCGTACTTTTTGTAGGCGAGCGGCACTTTCCTGCCGGACAGGGTAACCCCCCCGTATACCTCGTTTACCCACCGGATGCAGGCTTCCGTACCTCCCACGGCCTGTTCGCCGGCCTTTGCGTATTTGCCTGAAAGACAGGCGGGATGCCCGATCACGATTTGGGACGGCGCACCGGCATGGACGTTAACAACCGGGGTCATAACGATAAGTACCGTTGCCAGAAATAATCCTTTAACTACCAATCGTTTCATACGGAACCTCCTTTTGTTAGTATATCTATAGACCAAATCCGACTTATTTGCAAAATAAAAATTGATGGCTTCGCAAAAAGTCCAATATCTGCGTT
>JAGYOT010000457.1 GCA_018399455.1 Desulfobacterales bacterium | reverse complement strand
GAAAAATGGATACCATTCGCCGGAAGCTGAGAGGCATAAATAAGGAAATTGCCGATGTTGACGAAACTTTGGCAGAAGCCCGTAAGAAAACTCGTGAACTGGAAAGCAGACTTTCCTCCAAAAGAACGAATGCCAGCCGTCGATTGGTCGCCCTTTACAAGATGGGCCAGCTGGGAAAAATGAATCTGCTGGCCTCAGCCGGCTCCATGAATGAATTTCTTGCCCGCAAAGCGGCCCTGGAGAGAATTTTGGACCATGATCAGCAGGTGGTGGCAGAGCAGCTTGAGCGGCAGAGGCAGCTAAATGCCATGTTGAACGCACTTGAATCTCAGAAAGAACGTAAAACTGCACTTGAGGAAAAACAGCGTCAAATGATGGCTCGGTTAAAGGAAAAAAGAGAAGAAAGCGAGCAATTTCTCTCTGCCATCCGCAGTCAAAAGGAAAACTGCCGGACGGTTCTTAAATATCTGACGGCCACAGCCGCGCGGCTGGATAAGAAGATTGGCGACCTTCAGCAGCAATCCGGGATCATTCCGGATGCGGCCCGGTCTTTCGGTAAATATCAGGGCTTGCTAAACATACCGGTAGAGGGTAAAATTATTATAAATTACGGCCAATTTATCGAACCCCGATCCGGTGCCGCCAATTTCCGAAACGGGATCGAAATCCAGGCTCACCGTGGAGCGCCGGTTCGTGCAGTTTTCGACGGAAAGACCGTCTATGCGGATTGGCTTCAGGGATACGGCAATGTTATCATTATCGCGCACAGCAATGATTATCATACGGTGTATGCCCATGCTGAAGAGATTTTTCTGTCCAGGGGTGATCCGGTAGCCAGGGGAGATGTGATCGCGACTGTGGGAGACAGCGGAAGCCTGGGAGGAACGGCCCTGTATTTTGAAATTCGGCATCACGGTAATCCCGTCAATCCCATGGAGTGGATCGACAATAGCTAATCAAGGAGAAAAATCGATGGCTTTAACGCACAAACAGGGGCTTAAGAGCGGTGTCCTGCTTCTGGTTACCGCTTTTATTGTTATTACTGCAACCTGTGTTTACGGAGACCTGAGTCAATCCGATGAGACCTATCAGGGCTTGAAGTTGTTCAGCGATGTGATTGAAGAGATAGAAAGAAATTATGTGGAATCCGTAGATACCAGGGAACTCATTGAAAAGGCAATCCATGGGATGGTTGATAGTCTGGATCCGCACTCCTCGTTCATGCCGCCCGAGGCCTACGAAGATTTGCAGATTGAGACCAAAGGGGAATTCGGCGGGATTGGAATCGTGATCACCAAGCGCGATGGCCGTTTGACTGTAATTTCCCCGATAGAGGGGACTCCTGCCTACAAGGCCGGGATTCAGGCCCAGGATATCATTGTCAAGATTGAGGGCGAGCGCACCAAGGATATGATGCTCTGGGAGGCCGTTAAAATGATGCGGGGCGAGGCGGGGACCCCGGTCAATATCAGCATATATCGCAAGGGAGAAGCGGATTTGTTGAAATTTACCCTGGAACGGGCCATCATTCCGATGGAGAGCGTCCGGTCGATGATCATAAAGCCGGGCTATGGCTATCTCTGGGTGACCAATTTTCGCGAAAATACAGCAGACGAGGTAAAAAAGGCATTGGTGGATATGGAAAGCGAAGGCTCTCCGTTGAAAGGCCTGATATTTGATCTGAGAGATAATCCCGGCGGATTGCTGGACCAGGCGGTCAAGGTGGCGGACGTTTTTTTAACCGAAGGCAAAATCGTCGCTATCAAAGGAAGAGACAAGGAAGAGACAGAGGATTTTTTTGCCCATCCGGGCAAGACGGTCGGGAGTTATCCTGTTGTTTTCCTGATCAACGGCGGCAGCGCCAGTGCCGCTGAAATTGTCGCCGGGGCGATGCAGGACAACAGACGAGGCCTGATTCTGGGGACGCCTTCTTTCGGGAAAGGATCGGTCCAGACGGTTAAGCCCCTGAGGGACGGATATGCATTGAAATATACCATCGCCCGGTACTACACCCCCAGCGGCCGTTCCATTCAGGCCGAGGGCATTCATCCCGATTTGGTGGTAAAGCGCCGGATGCTGGATGAAAACTTGGATGACGGTATGGATGCGGATTGGATCAAGGAAGAGGATCTTGAAAACCATTTGATGCCCGAGATTGAAAACTCGCAAGCAGAAAGCGGCCCGGATGAAAAGGAAGGTGATGATAAGGCGGATGTTGAAAAGGAGGAACCGGAGAGGGGCAGGGAAAAGGATGCAGAAAAACTGATGCGGTTGAGGGACGCGTTATACAAGCACAGCGACAGTGACCCTGAGGCCATGCTGCTGGACTCCCAGATAAACCGAGCTTATGAACTGCTGAAGGGCTTTCAGATTTTTAAGGGGCTTTCCCAAAACTGAAGCTGTGAATCATAGGATATGGAAGGCGCGACAGATTCAGCTGTTGCGCCTTTTTTACAACAAGGACGGGACGGATTTAAATGCCCCCCAAAAAAAGCCGGACGACTGCCCGGAAAAAAGCCGCAAGCA
>JAGYOT010000456.1 GCA_018399455.1 Desulfobacterales bacterium | reverse complement strand
TAGGCCCAGAAATCCAACTCTCCCTGACCTATAGATCGGTAAAATATAGGCGGTGCCGGTCTCTTGGCATCTTTTTCTATGTTATTTCAAGTATATATCATCCGGATCATAATGTATCGGGTTGAGTGAATATTTACTGGCATAATTCTAATTCATCTTTATAAAAGAAAGTAGATTTCCGTACTTTTTTTTGTAATCCTGCCAATGCCGTTGAGATTGAAAGGAAGGGAGCTTTATGGACCTATTATTTGATGCTGTCATTTTGGATCTGGATGGGGTGATTACGCGCACGGCGGCGATCCATACCAAAGCCTGGCGGAAAATGTTCGATCAATATCTGGAAAACCGGGCCGATCGGGAAAAGCTGCCCTTCAAACCTTTTACCAATGACGACTACTTGTCTTTTGTAGATGGCATGCCCAGGTATGATGGTGTGTTTTCATTTCTGAAGTCCAGGGGCATGCAGATCCCCTACGGAGACCCCGCCGATGCCCCTGGCTTGGAAACGATTTGCGGCCTCGGCAACCGTAAGAACCAGCTATTTAACGCCATCCTGAAAACCGATGGGGTGGACGTCTATTCAAGCACCATTGATCTTATTAAAACGCTTAAATCCCATGGCATAAAAGTGGGCGTGGCCTCTTCAAGCAAAAACTGTCGAAATGTGCTGGATGCGGTTGGACTGTCGGATCTTTTTGATGTGCGGATTGACGGTGAGGTGGCGGCGGAGCTTAATCTGAACGGCAAGCCGGCACCGGATATTTTTACCACTGCCTGCGATCGGCTTGGCATTGATTATTATCGAACAGTTGTTGTTGAGGACGCCGTATCCGGGGTGCAGGCGGGTGAAGCCGGACGATTTGGCCTGGTGCTTGGCGTGGCCCGGGAAGGTAATGCTGATGTGTTAATGCAAAACGGGGCAGACATTGTGGTGCCTGATCTGGCTGCAATCACAATGGAGGATCTCAACCGCTGGTTTGAAATCGGGCTGCCCGAAGCGCAATGGCGCATCACATTTTATGATTACGACAAGGGGGCGGAAAAAACCCGGGAAGCACTTATGACGGTTGGAAACGGCTATCTGGGCACCCGAGGTGCCATGGAAGAATCACGCTCGGGCCCTATTAATTATCCCGGCACCTACATGGCAGGGATATACAACCGACTGGTTTCGCCTGTAAGCGGCCGGGAAATTGAAAATGAGGATCTGGTCAACTGCCCCAATTGGCTGCCGATAAATTTTAATATCAATGACGGGCAATGGATGGACATAAATGCAACAAATATTGAATCCATCCATCGTAGCCTGGATCTGAGAAGCGGTATCCTGCATCGAAATCTGGTTGTGGTTGACAAAATGGGAAGAAAAACCCGGATTTGCTCCGAGCGCCTGGCGAGTATGGACGATCCCCATGTATGTGCCTTAAGCTATCAATTCGTCCCATTAAATTATGATGGTAAGGTAACTATACGCACTGGCATTGACGGGGCGATTATAAACGACGGGGTGGCCCGGTACCGGGAATTGAACCGGCAACATCTGGCATCGTTATACCAGGAGGCCGGGCCGGATACCCTTCTGGTGTCTGTCAGAACCAATCAGTCCGGTACGGAAATAGCCATGGCCGCAGGTATAATAACTCACGGTGTGCGTATGGATGCTATTTTGCCGGAAACCTCGGAAGGCCGGGCCGAGGTCAAACTCACCTTTGCCGCAACGCAAGATCAAAGCGTCTGCCTGGAGAAGAAGGTAGTTATTTATAAATCCAATGAAGAAGGCGTGGAACAACCTGGAAATTCTGCCATGGCAGCCTTAAAAGACACGTCCTCTTATGCGGCGATAAAAGAGGCAAGCCGGCAAAAATGGGAAAAGCTTTGGCAGGAGATGGACATTCAGATAACGGGTGACCGGTTCAGCCAGAAATTGATTCGGCTTCATATGTATCATCTGCTGGTTACTGCTTCACCACACAATATCCATACCGACGCCGGCATGCCGGCGCGCGGTCTTCATGGTGAAGCCTATCGCGGGCATATTTTCTGGGATGAGCTTTTTGTGTTGCCCTTTTATGATCTCCATTACCCGGAAATTGCCAAAGCGCTGCTTATGTATCGATATCGCCGGCTTGATCAGGCCCGGGCCAATGCAGAACAAAGCGGCCATAGGGGGGCCATGTTTCCCTGGCAAAGCGGCAGCAGTGGAAGGGAGGAAACCCAGATCATGCATTTAAATCCCTTGACCGGTGAATGGGGGCCGGACCACAGCGCGCTCCAGCGTCACGTGTCATTGGCGGTTGCGTTTAATATCTGGCAATACTTTCATATTACCCAAGACATGGATTTCATTGAGACCTATGGGGCGGAAATGTTTTTTGAAATCTGCCGTTTCTGGGCGGATAAGGCGCGGGAAGATATCGAAACCGGCAGATGGCACATCGATCACGTAATGGGCCCGGATGAGTTTCATGAAAAATACCCCGACAGCAGCGAAGGCGGTGTAAACGACAATGCCTATACCAACCTGAT
>JAGYOT010000455.1 GCA_018399455.1 Desulfobacterales bacterium | reverse complement strand
CAATGTAATAAACAGCAGCCACTTTGGAACCGCCGGTCTTTTCGCGATGAGAGCGCTGGAAAATAATTTCATCGGATACCTCTGTTCAAACTCCGCCCCCCAAATGGCTCCATACGGCGGCAGAAAAAAAATAATCGGAAACAATCCTCTCGCATACGCATTCCCGGCGGGTTCCCGTCCGCCAATAGTGCTCGATTTTTCGTGCTCCACCGTATCAGTAGGCCGGGTCATCCTTAATGCGAAAAAAGGCGTTTCAATTCCTCAGGGCTGGGCCGTGGATGCGAAGGGCCGCCCTACCACGGATCCGACTGATGTAAGCGAAGGCGGTGGAAGCCTGCTCCCCATGGCAGCGCATAAAGGCTACGGCCTCGCAATAGCCCATGAAATCCTGACCGCCGTACTCGGCGGCGGCCGCTGGACCATGCATATAAACGACATCTACAAACCCGCCCCGGACGGCATACAGGGCACATGTCATTCTTTTATGGCACTGGACCCGGAATGTTTCGTAGGCACGGAGGAATTCATCAAAGGGGTGACGCGCTACATCGATGCTGTAAAAGCAAGCCCGACAGCCGAAGGCTGCACGGAAATACTTTATCCCGGTGAACGCTCCGCCCGGATGGAAACCGAACGCCTTGGCTCCGGCATCCCTATACCCGAAGCTGTTGCAACTGAACTGCAGAACCTGGCCAAACGGCTGGAAGTGACGTTAAGCTTCGAATAAAGGCGGAAAACGCATCCATTCAATCTTTGATGGGATCGTAAAAAGTCAAAACTCGCCCTTTTTCGTCATTCCGGACCCAAATAAACCCGGGGCCGGAATGACGGCAGAATTACTTTTACGAAGCCATTATCTTTTATTTTTATCACGGATGACAGGCAGGAGAAAAAATAAATGAGAGACTATGTATCTATCACCAAGAAAACACGCAGTCGGTTACTGGTGGAAGGCCCTCATAAAGCCGGTGAACGGGCTCACCTCCGCTCTCTCGGCCTTTCGGGAGACGATCTCAATCGGCCGTTCATTGCAATAGCCAATTCTTTCAACGAGGCCCATCCGGGACATGTTCACCTGCGCGGATTAGCCGAAGAAGTGAAAAGAGGTATTTTTCAGGCCGGAGGTATCGCTTTTGAATTCAACACGATAGCGATTTGCGACGGCCTGACCCAGGGTCATATCGGCATGCGGTATGTACTTCCCAGCCGCGACCTGATAGCCGACTCGATTGAGCTTGTCGTCGAGGCTCAACAGATGGACGGTGTGGTTTTTATATCGTCATGCGACAAAATCGAACCAGCGATGTTGATGGCGATGGTTCGCCTCGACCTGCCGTCGGTGATGCTCACCGGAGGTCCTATGCTGCCCGGCACTTTCAAAGGACAACCTGTCGCGATTCCGGACATGCGGGAAGCTGTGGGTCGCTGGGTGAGCGGTGAATTGAACGACAGCGAAATACTGGAGCTTGAATGCAACGTGTGCCCCGGTCCGGGTTCCTGCGCAATGATGGGCACCGCCAATACAATGGCATGTGTAGCCGAAATCCTTGGTCTTACTCTCCCTGGCTGCGCCACTGCTTCGGCGGTTTCTTCCGTTAAAAAACGCCTGGCCAGGGAAAGCGGCCGGCTTGTAGTGAAGCTGATCGAAGAAGGGATCACCCCTGGCAAAATCATCACGAAAGCCGGCCTGGACAACGCTGTGAGCCTGTGCGCCGCGATAGGAGGCAGCACGAATGCGGTGCTTCATCTCCCGGCAATTGCCGGCGAGCTGGAGATTGAACTCGGTCCGGAGGATTTCGACCGTATCAGCCGAAAAACCCCTTATCTCACCAGCATAAAACCTTCCGGCCCCTATACCACAGCCGATCTGGACAGGGCCGGGGGAGTGCCGGCCCTGATCAAGAGGCTTCTTCCGGTGCTGAACGCAGATGAGAAAAACCTTTTGGGTGAAACCCTCACCCAGATCGCCGCACGGGCAGAAGTGCGAGACCAGGAGGTAATAAGGCCGCTCGACAATCCCGTGCGCAAACAGGGTTCTTACGCTGTCCTCAAAGGAAACCTGGCACCGGAGGGAGCTGTTGTCAAAATATCGGGAGTTGCGCCTGAAATGATGCGGCATTCGGGTCCTGCCAGGGTGTTCAACAGCGAAGAGGAAGCCGACGAAGCGATTTATGACGGCCGGATAAATTCGGGCGATGTGCTCGTGCTGCGTTACGAGGGACCTAAGGGCGGCCCGGGCATGAGAGAAATGCTGGGTGCCACAGCCGCATTGATGGGCATGGGCCTTGGAACCTCAACCGCCCTGATAACCGATGGGCGGTTTTCCGGGGCGACCCGCGGCCCCTGCATCGGGCACATCGCCCCGGAAGCCGCGGCTGGAGGCCCCATAGCATTTGTGCATGAAGGAGATATTATCGAAATCGACATCCCGGCGCGCAAGCTTGAACTCAAAGTCGCCCGGGAAGAACTGTTGGAACGGCGGCAAAACACAACGATTCAAAGCAAAAAAGTCCGTGGTGCACTCAAACGTTATAGTCGCCTT
>JAGYOT010000454.1 GCA_018399455.1 Desulfobacterales bacterium | reverse complement strand
ATCCCGACCAAGCATAACGGCAATCTCGCATTGGTTGTGTCCGGCTGCTTCGCAATGTCAGCAACCGGCGGTTTCTGGAAAACCGGATGCAGCGGGGAGAGCATGTCTCTATCGAAACCCGGCCCGATTTTATGGACCTCTACATCACCCATATGGAATTCCCTGAACTGGCGGATACGTTCCCTGCGGTTGAGCAGGCCGGATCCGGCAGGGAGAAATAATTATTTCCTTAGATGCTTTCATTTGTGGATGGAAACCAAAATTTAATTAAAACCCCCGATAAAGGAGAAATCCCATGTTCATTGTAGGAGAACTTATCAATTCAAGCCGAAAGCCCATCAAGGCGGCCGCAGATGCAAAGGACAGCGAAGAGATCCAGAAAATCGCCAGGGATCAGCACGATCACGGCGCTGATTATATCGATGTCAATGCCGGTGTTTATGTCGGAAAGGAAGCCGAGTATATGCAGTGGCTGATTCAGACGGTTCAGGAGGGAGTGGATGCGCCATGCTGTATTGACAGCCCGGACCCGAAGGTTGTCGAAGCAGCGATAAAGGTACACAAGGGCACTCCCATGGTGAACTCGATTTCTTTGGAAAAGGCGCGTTACGATGCGTTGCTTCCGGTTGTTGCCAATACCGATATCAAAGTGATCGCTCTGTGTATGAGCGACAAGGGAATGCCGGAGACAAAGGACGACCGGGTTGCAATTGCTGAGGGACTGATTAACAGTCTGGTGAAAAACAATGTGGCCATTGAAAATATTTATGTGGATCCCCTGGTTCAACCCATATCCACCAAAGATGACTACGGGATAGAGTTTTTGAACGCGATTGAGGCGATTATGAACGGTTTTCCGGGGGTTCATACCATCTGCGGGCTTTCCAATATTTCCTATGGTCTGCCGGAGCGAAAGCTGGTCAATCAGACCTTTGCTGTCATGGCGATTGCCAAAAAACTTGACGGGGCGATTATTAATCCATTGGACAAGCGGATGATGGCCAATATCACTGCTGCTGAAACTCTGATCGGAAAGGACGAATTTTGCTCCAATTATTTGACGGCCTATCGGGAAGGCCATTTGAAATTATAGAAAAATGCAGAAACTGCTATTATTTTAAGGGCATGCGGCATAATGGGGGGGTCTGTTTTGCTGCCCGAAGGAGGTGTAACGATGAAAGTACTGGTCAGTGACAAACTCGGTGAGGCCGGAATCAAGTTGTTTGAAAAGGAGGAAGGCATTGATGTGGATGTAAAAACCGGGCTTTCGCCTGAAGAATTAAAAGCCGTTATCGGCGACTATGATGCGCTGGTGGTACGAAGCGCCACAAAGGTGACCGAAGATGTCCTGGATGCAGCACCCAACCTGAGAGCCATCGGGCGGGCCGGTATCGGTGTGGACAATATTGATGTGGAAGACGCCACCAAGCGCGGCATTATTGTGATGAATACGCCGACGGGCAATATCGTCACAACCGCCGAGCATGCCATTGCCATGATGATGGCGCTTACGCGCAATATTCCGCAGGGCACGGCTTCCATGAAAGCGGGTCAGTGGGATAAAAAAAAGCTTCAGGGCCGGGAGATCTACAACAAGACGCTCGGGGTGATCGGTTTCGGCAAAATCGGCTCCATTGTTGCCAATCGGGGCCGTGGACTTAAAATGCGGGTGGTGGTCTATGATCCGGTTGTTACCCCTGATAAGATTGAAAAGGCCGGTTGCGAAAGTGTTTCGTTAAAGGAACTCTACAATCAAGCCGACTATATTACCGTTCATGTGCCGAAATCAAAGAAAACTGCGGGCTTGGTCAATCAAAAGGCGTTTGAACAGATGAAGGACGGTGTGATGCTGATCAACTGTTCGCGCGGGGGGATTGTGGATGAAGACGCTCTTTATGAAGCCATCAAATCCGGGAAAGTTGCCGGCGCGGCCCTGGACGTCTTCCACACGGAGCCTCCGCCCGGTGATCTGCCTTTGCTTCAGCTCGACAATGTGATTACCACTCCACACCTCGGTGCTTCCACGGCTGAGGCACAGACCAATGTGGCCGTGATGGTGGCAAGGCAACTGATTTCATTTTTAACGACCGGTACGGTGGAAAATGCCGTCAACACTCCTTCCGTATCCGGCAAGGATCTGGAAAAGCTCAATCCGTTTATTTTCCTGGCCGATCGCATGGGGCGCATGCAGGCGCAGTTGATCAGCGGCCATGTCGGGGAAATTAGGATCGAGTATAACGGAGATTTCCAGAATATGGACCTGAAACCCATTACCACCGCCTTTTTGACCGGGCTGCTCGATACTCTGTCCATGGAGGATGTAAATGCCGTCAATGCTCCCTATCTGGCCAAGGAAGACGGGATCAAGGTTTCGGAATCCACGAGCGATGAAGCCATGGAATACAATCACCTCATGACCATTGAGGTCATCACCAATGAGATGAGCAGCACGGTTTCCGGTACGGTGTTCGGCCGCAATTATCCCCGGGTGGTGAAGATCAATGATTTTCGACTGGAGATGAAGCCGGAAGGATATCTGACCCTTATTCAC
>JAGYOT010000453.1 GCA_018399455.1 Desulfobacterales bacterium | reverse complement strand
CTGATCCGGACGCCGCCGGTTTTCCGGAAAGCGCTCGGTATGCGGTTTTGAGGGCAAGATTTGCAGCCCGGGTCCGGCGCTAGTAAGGATTTCACTGAAATTGTGTAATAGAGGAGAGGGGGATCTCGTTGTCATCGATTTTCAGTGCCTTGGGCGCCATTCCCATGCTTAGTCCGATCAGCTGCGGATAGGTGATGGCCGCAAGAGGATGGTTGTCGCTCCGAGCCTTGCTGATCTTGTTTTGTATGGTGTCAAACTGCATCTGGCAATAGGGACAGGCGGTGCAGAGAAAATCCGCACCCGCCTGTTGAGCATTTGTAATTTTTTTCGTGGTCTGATTCAATGCCAGTTTGTCGTTTATCCCGGAAAGCGGGGCCCCGCAGCATTCCAGCTGCATGGACCAGTCAACGCTTTGCGCCCCGGTAAGCGCCACCAGCTTATCAAAAATCGTGGGTTTTAACGGGTCGTCAAACGCCACTACCTCGCTTGGCCGCAGAGCGTGGCATCCGTAATGGGCTGCGATTTTAAGCGCTTTAAACGGATGGGAGATTTTTTCTGCGAGCGCCTTGGAGCCAACATCATGACAAAGCACGGAAAGAAAGTGCCGCGCCCGGCTTTTTCCATTATATGCCAATCCCTCCCTGGCCAGGATCTCATTGACCCACGTTTTCAGTTCCTGACTGCTTTTGAGTACAGACTCAACTTTCTTCAGGCTTCCATAGCAGCAGCTGCAAAGGGCGATGATATCCAGGTCTTGTTTTTCCGCCAGGGCAAGGTTGCGTGCGGAGGCAAGAATAAAGGCTTTATAATCTAAGTTTCTTAAGGGATATCCGCAGCAGTTAAACTCCTTGATATCTGTGAGGCCGATGTCCAGAGCCTCTGACAGCACTTTTCTGGCGGAAACCTCATAGGCCGGAAGCCGGGCGGGAATCTGGCAGCCAAGAAACAGGGCAAAATTCATTGGGTATATTCCTTTGCTTGCAGTGGTTCTTCCATTTTTTTTGCCTTGGCAATCGCCATGTTTTTCAATTCATAGAATATGTCCGTAATTTTTACCCCCTGGGGGCAGTGCTCCTGGCACTGATAGCAGGTCAGACAGTTCCAGAGCATTGGCGTCCCGAATGTAGCCTCCCTCAAGCCAAGCGCAAGGCAGTGCATAATCTGATGCGGAAGGAGTCCCAGCGCCTGTTCGGCATCCTCATACTCTGCCGCAACCGGGCATACCGTGGTGCAGGTTTCACATCCGAAACAATAGGAAAAGCTCTGTGCATCGGCCGACAGCGCTTTGACCGGGGCCTTGTCCGCCGCAGTTTGATCCCCCGGGGTCAGACTGACGGGTTCTTCCGGATTTATCCGGAAAGGAAAAACTCTGCCTATGGCTTCCATCGCCTGTTCCGCCGGGCGGGAGGCATTTTCTCCGGCGGGAGAACCATCCCTTACGCTGCGATAAAAGGAAAAGGGCGACAGGGTATAAGGCTCTTGATACTCATAGGAGATCAGTTTTTCCCGAATGGTCCACCACATGTCCTGAAGATTGATGCCGACCGGACACACAATCGTGCACCGCCTGCAATTGGTACAGAGCAGGACCCCTTCCCGAAGTTTCCTGAGATTTTTATCTCCCAGGGCTCTGCCGGCACTGAGGGCTTTTATGGCGCTGATTTTTTCAGACGGAAAAATATCCGGGTTGGCGATCGTCTCAAACGCTGTTTTCATGGAACAGTTGCGGGTGCAGGTGCCGCAATGGGTGCAGGCATCCAGTTCCAGTGCCTGGCGGGTGGCAATGTTGGCGGGCTCCGAATTTTCATCCGTGACCGCGTTGACCATCAGGCTGGCAGGGCCGGTCAGAATATGAAACATTTTACTGAAGGGCAGATAGGCAAGCATCAGCAGACCGGCGAGATAATGGATGTACCAGAGGATCGTGGCCGCCTGCATACGGTCCAGCAGTGTGGCCACCGGGCTTACCAACAGGGCCGCTCCATAGCTTAGCGGGGCCGATTGCGGACTGCTGTGGCAGGTTGCACAACTCATTTCGTGCAGCTGCCTTCCTTTTTCAAGGGTTGTTTCATTAAGCGCTGCCACCGGATGAGGGGCAACAACGCCGAAGTTTTTGACCCAGTAAGCCTCCAGTGCATCCAGTTCCTCGTCACTTGCCATTCCCATATAGCTGTATACCATGTCCTGGTAACTGGTATAGGACGTGATTTTGACCCCGTTTAACAGGATCCCGGAGAGCAGGATAACAGCGATGATAATGATGGCGTAATAATCCTGAAAGTTACTGGTAAGATACTGTTTCTTCGCAATGAAGCGGCGATATGCGGCGATTACGAGGCCCAGGACAACGAGAGCGCCGAGAAAATCCCGCAATATCCAATACGGGTTCAGAGTTGCCACGTACTGCGGAAAAAGTTTCGCGGTGATGACGCCGTCGAGTGCATGCATTAAAAACAGCAGCATAAAGCCGGCAAATATGCATATATGCATGAACCAGCGGGAGAAACTCTCGCGCAGTATACGAAACTGCAGCAGCCCGTCGAGCAGAAAAACC